>DVOV01000027.1 GCA_018713375.1 Candidatus Scatomorpha stercorigallinarum
CGCAGCGCATCTGCCTCCGGACGCAGTCCGGCGCGCAGCGCAGGCCGCGTAGAGCAAAAGCCGAGGCACAAATGCCTCGGCTTTTCTGTTATAAGTTTCTGCAAACCTCACCGTAGACCAGGGCACAGCCCTCTGCCGCCGGCCGCTGGCCGGCTAGGCTTTGGGGCCGCCTTTGAGGGCCTTCATGCGCTGGCTGTGGTCAAGGATGCGCTTGCGCAGGCGCAGGCTCTTGGGGGTGACCTCAAGGAGCTCGTCGTCGGCGAGGAACTCCAGGCACTGCTCCAGGCTCAGGTGGCGCGGCGGGGTGAGGCGCAGGGCCTCATCGCTGCCGGCGGCGCGCATGTTGGTGAGCTGCTTGCGGCGGCAGACGTTCACCGGGATGTCCTCGTTCTTGGGCGAGACGCCGACTATCATGCCGGCGTAGACCTGCGTGCCGGGTCCGATGAAGAGCGCGCCGCGCTCCTGCGCGTTGAACAGGCCGTAGGTGACGGCCTCGCCGGTCTCCCAGGCGATGAGGCTGCCGGTGCCGCGGCGGCTGAGGTCGCCCTTGTAGGGCTCGTAGCGCTCAAAGACGCTGGACATGATGCCCTCGCCCTTGGTGTCGGTCAGGAATTCGTTGCGGTAGCCGAAGAGCCCGCGCTCCGGCACCAGGAAAGTGGCCTTTGTGCGGTTCCCGACGGGCAGCATCTCGAGGAATTCGCCCCGGCGGGAGCCGAGCTTTTCGATTACGGAGCCTATATACTCGCTGGGCACGTCGACGACGTCGCGCTCGATGGGCTCGCACTTCTTGCCGTCTATCTCGCGGAAGAGCACGCGCGGGGGCGATACGGCGAACTCATAGCCCTCCCGGCGCATGGTCTCTATGAGGATGGAGAGGTGCATCTCGCCGCGGCCGGCCACCACGAAGCTGTCCGTGGCGCCCTCCAGCTCGCTCACGCGCAGGGAGACGTCCTTCAGAGTCTCGCGGAACAGCCGCTCGCGAATCTGGCGGCTGGTGACGAACTTGCCCTCGCGCCCGGCGAAGGGGCTGTCGTTCACGGAGAAGGTCATCTCGATGGTGGGCGCGCTGATCTTCACGAACTCGATGGGCTCCACCTGCGCGGGGGCGCAGATGGTGTCGCCGATCGTGATGTCGCCGATGCCGCTCATGGCGATGATGCTGCCGGCGCTGGCCTCCTTAACGGGCACGCGCTGCAGGCCCTCAAATTCGTACATGGACACGGCCTTGGCCCGCCGCGGCGCGGCTGCCTGGTCGTGGAAGTTGCAGACGGCGATCTCGTCGTTGTCGTGTATCGTCCCGCGCTCGATGCGCCCGATGGCGATGCGCCCGACGAACTCGTTGTAGTCGATGCTGCTCACGAGCATCTGGAAGGGGGCGGACTCGTCACCCTCCGGCGCAGGGATATACTTTATAATCGTGTCGAAGAGGGGCTTGAGGTCCGTGCCGGCCACGTCAGGGCTGTAGCTCGCCGTGCCGTTGCGGCCGGAGCAGAAGAGCATGGGGGAGTCGAGCTGCTCGTCCGTGCAGCCCAGGTCCATCAGCAGCTCCAGCACCTCGTCCACCACCTCCAGCACGCGCTGGTCGGGGCGGTCTATCTTGTTCAGCACCACGATCACGCGGTGGCCCAGCTCCAGCGCGCGGGAGAGCACGAAGCGCGTCTGCGGCATGGGCCCCTCGGCGGCGTCCACTAACAGGATCACGCCGTTCACCATCTTCAGTATACGCTCCACCTCGCCGCCGAAGTCGGCGTGGCCCGGGGTGTCAACGATGTTTATCTTGTACTGCCCGTAGCGCACCGCGGTGTTCTTGGCCAGTATGGTGATGCCGCGCTCGCGCTCCAGGTCGCCGGAGTCCATCACGCAGGTGGCCACCTCCTGGTTGTCCCGGAAAACGCCCGACTGCTTGAGCATCTCGTCCACCAGCGTCGTCTTGCCGTGGTCAACGTGGGCGATTATGGCAACATTCCTCAAATGTGCTTTGTCCATTAGTCATCACCGTCCGATCAGTTTCACAAACCTGTATTTTAACACCCATATGTGAGTTTTGCAAGTAATAATGTAAAAGAAAAGCCGCCGTTGACGGCGGCGGGCGCCTGTGATAAAGCAAAAAGGGATGCCGGCCGGCATCCCTTTCCCTTTTTATAAAAACAGCGACACGGCGCAGTAGACGAGCAGCAGGGCCATCACCGTGTTGGTGACGCGCGCGTAGCGGGAAAACAGCAGCTTGAACGCCGAGCCGAAGGCCGACCAGCAGAGCGTGAACAGAAAGCCGATGAAGGCCAGCAACAGGGCGAAGAGCGTCAGCGCCAGCCAATCGCCCTGGTAGTAGGGCAGGATATAGGCCTCCATGGAGACGATGCAGTAGATATAGATCTTCGCGTTCACGAACTGCAAAATAAAACCGGAGCCAAAGCCGCCCTTGCCGCCCTCGCCCGTGGCCTCCGTCAGCGGCGGGCTTTTGAAGGTCCCCCAGGCCAGATAGAGCATGTAGGCCGCGCCGGCGATCAGCATGGGCGTTTTGATCTTCGGTATCAAGTCCGAGAGCGCGCCGCAGAAGAAGGTGCACAGCAGCATGACGATGGAAAAGCCCGCCCATACGCCGAGGTTGAAGGGAAAGGCGCGCCTGAAGCCGAGCCGGCCCGCGTTGGACATGCTCATCAGGTTGTTGGGCCCCGGCGTCACGGCGGTGACCACCGCGTAGGACAGGAAGTTGAGCCAGCTGAACATATTGACCTCCTTAAATGCCGATGGTATAATGAACTTATAATCCGATATATCGGATTTCTCACATATTGTATCATCAGTCCGATATATTGTCAAGAGGAGAGCGATATGGATCTGCAAAAAATCATCGGGGCGAACGCGAAGGCGATACGCGAGAGCAAAAAGCTCACGCTCGACGCCGCGGCGCAGCTCACCGGGGTGTCCCGCAGCATGCTTGCGCAGATAGAAAAGGGCGACGTGAATCCGACCATTTCCGTGCTCTGGAAGATGGCGAACGGCTATAAGGTGTCGTTCACGAGCCTCATGGATGCGCACTCGAGCCCGTCGCTGCTCATCCGGGCGGCGGACGTGGAGCCGCTGGCGGAGGACGGCGGGCGGTATCTGAACTATCCGGCCTTCCCCTTTGAGGATGAGCGGCATTTTGAGACGTACAGGATATGTATCGAGCCGGGCGGGGCCCTGCACGCGCAGCCGCACATGGCGCGCTCGGAGGAGTACATCACAGTTTTCGCCGGGGAGGTGGAGATATGCGCGGGGGAGGAGCGCTTCGCCCTCGCGGAGGGGGATTCCCTGCGCTTCCGCGCGGATGTGCAGCACTCCTACCGCAACACGGGCGATGTCCCCGCCAAACTCAGTATGCTCATCTACTACCCCGAGACCTGAGCCAGGCAGGCGGCCAACGGCCGCGGGTACTTGCGCTGCGCGCGCTGAGGGGAGGCCCCCGCGAGGGGGCCAGTGCCACCCCATTTCTTTGGTCTTGCCCAAAGAAACGGGTGTGGCGCCCCAAAGAAAAACGCCCAGGCTGCGCCTGGAGGCAGATGCGCTCCGCGCCTCACTAACGGAGGCTATCCGTTGGTGAGGCGCGCTTCTTTGCATCCAAGCGCAGCTTGGCCGACC
>DVOV01000028.1 GCA_018713375.1 Candidatus Scatomorpha stercorigallinarum
ATCGGCCGCACCATGCCGCTCGACCAGCTCTTCGAGGACGGCTACGAGGCCGTGTTCATCGGCTCCGGCGCGGGCCTGCCGCAGTTCCTGAACATCCCGGGCGAGAACCTGCTGGGCGTCTACTCCGCCAACGAGTACCTCACCCGCATAAACCTGATGAAGGCCTACCGCGAGGACTACGACACCCCGATAAAGAACAACGCCAAACGCATCGCCGTCGTCGGCGGCGGCAACGTCGCAATGGACGCTGCCCGCTGCGCCAAGCGCATGGGCGCGGACGAGGTGTTCATCGTCTACCGCCGCGGACGCGACGAGCTGCCGGCACGCGCGGAGGAGGTCCACCACGCGGAGGAGGAGGGCATCCAGTTCCGCCTGCTCAATAACCCCGTGGAGATCCTGGGCGACATCGACCGCCGCGTCGTGGGGCTCAAGTGCGTGCGTATGCGCCTGGGCGAGCCGGACGCCAGCGGCCGCCGCGGCGTGACGCCCATCGAGGGCAGCGAGTTCGTGATGGTGGCGGACGCCGTCATCGTCGCCATCGGCACCACGCCCAACCCGCTGCTGCGCACCACCACCCCGGGCCTCGAGACCAACCGCAAGGGCTGCCTGGTGGTCGATGAGGACTCGCTGCGCACCTCCCGCGAGGGCGTCTACGCCGGCGGCGACGCCGTAACCGGCGCGGCCACCGTCATCCTCGCCATGGGCGCCGGCAAGCAGGGCGCGGAGAGCATCGACAAATACCTGTCGAATAAGTAAAAATTCCGTAACAAACGCATATTTCGCAAAAACGGGGCAAATTTTGCCCCGTTTTTCTTAATATGGTTGGAACTATCGGGGCGCTGTTGCGTCCTTAAAGTGGTGCTTGACACAGGGCGCTTTTGGTGATATCTTGTCTGTATTATGGTGTTTAATACGCGATGTTTTGGGGGGAATAAGATGAAAAAGCTGAAAAGAGCGGCCGCCCTGGCGCTGGCCGCGGCCATGCTGCTCTGCTTTGCCGCCTGCGGGGAGGACACCCCGGGCGCGCAGGAGACGGAGACGCCCGACTTCGTCTATGTGGCGAGCTATTCGCCCGTGGAGCTGGACGTGCAGCACATAAACCACCGCTCCTGCTATTTCAACGGCCGCATCTACTTCACCGCGGAGTATGTGGACGGCCAGTACACGGAGAAGTACCCGACCTATGACGAGAACGGCAACCCCGTATACGACGAGAACGGCGAGCCCGTGATGGAGGAGTACACCTACGACAACTACGTCACGGGGCTCTTCTCCATGGCCGACGACGGCACGGACGCGCGCCTGCTGCAGAACTACACCGGCGCGGAGATACCCGCGGGCTATGAGGGCAGCAGCTATGTCAACAGCATGTTCGCCGCCGGCGACTCGCTCTACATACTGGAGAGCGCCAACTATTACGGCTACATGAACTCCGAAGGCCAGATGGTGGACTACATGGGCAATCCCATCGCCGTCAGCGACCCTAAAGCCCCGGAGGAGAGCGGCAGCGACGGCGGCAGTTCTTCTTCCTCCTCGGAAATGGCCGCGGCCGTGCCGGACGTGGCGGCCGTGCCGTCCACGAGCAGCTCCGACATCATCGTCAACCCCGACGGCGAGGAGCTCTATCAGCTCTATGGGGACCACACCCTGCTCAACCGCCTGGACGCGGAGGGCAATGTGCTCAGTACCATCGACCTCAACAGCCTGGGCGAGGGGCAGGAGTATTTCTACATCAACGGCGCCACGGCGGACGGCGAGGGCAACATCGTCTGCTATGACAGCAACGGCGTCATCTACGTCCTCGACAGCGAGGGCGCGCAGCTCTTCACGCTCGACGCGCGCGAGGAGAACGAGAACATCTGGATACAGGACGTCTTTGCACTGCGCGACGGCAGCGTGGCCGTGATGCTCAACTGGTACGACGAGGCCAACCAGACGAGCGTGGACGAGATACGCACCATCGACATGGCCGCCAAGGCCCTGGGCGAGGCCGTCGACGCGCCGGCGCGAAACGGCAGCATCCTGCCCGGCGGCGGCGAGTATGACTACTACATGGACAACGGTACCACGCTCTACGGCTGCAAGGTCGGCAGCGCGGAGGCCGAGGGCATCGTCACCTGGATAAACTGCGACGTGGACGGCACCAGCCTGGACGCCGTCACGCCTCTGGACGACGGGCGCATCATCGCCATCTCCAACGACTACAGCGGCCCCGAGCCGGAGGTGAGCTTCGTCACGCTGACGGAGACGCCCAGTTCCGAGGTCCCGCAGAAGACCGTCATCACCTACGCCTGCATGTACCTCGACTACCAGGTACGGGCGCAGATCCTCGATTTCAACCGCACCAACTCAACATATCGTATTGAGGTCCGCGATTATTCGGAGTATAATACCAACGAGGACTACGACGCGGGCTACACCCGCCTGACCACGGACATCATCTCCGGCAACGCGCCGGACCTGATCGCCACCGACAACCTGCCCGTCGGCCGCCTCTCCGGCAAGGGCCTCTTTGAGGACCTCTGGCCGTATATCGACGCCGACGAGGAGCTGGGCGGCCGCAGCGGCGTGCTGGAGAGCTTCTTCAACGCCATCAGCCAGGACGGCAAGCTCTATACGCTCTATCCCAGCTTCAACATCATCACCTTCGAGGGCCCCACCGCCGTGTTCGGCGAGGAGAGCGGCATCACCTTCGACGAGCTGCGCGCGGCCATGCAGCAGTACCCCGAGGCCGAGGTGATGGAGAACTACACGCGCAGCGATATGCTCAACGTCGTGGGCCAGTTCGCGCTGGAGAGCTTCATCGACTGGGAGACGGGCACCTGCTCCTTCGACCAGGGCTTCGCCGACGTGCTGGAGTTCTGCAACCTGTTCCCGGAGGACTATCCGGACTATGAGGGCGACTATGTCTACGTCGATCCGCTGCTGAAGATGAGCCGCGGCGAGCTGCTGCTCAACCCCACCTACCTCTATGGCTTTGACGCCTATTACCGCGCGGGCGACGCCGTCGTGGAGGGCGGCACCACCCTCGTCGGCATCCCCGGCGTGGGCGGCAGCGGCGGCGCCTTCAACTGCAACACGGGCATCGCCATGAGCACCACCTGCAAGGACAAGGACGGGGCCTGGCAGTTCATGCGCCGTTACATCGCCGGCGGCTTCTCCGACTACGTCAGCGGCTTCTCCACCAACGCCAAGGAGTTCGATCAGGCGCTGGAGGAGGCCATGACCCCCGTCTATACCACTGACGAGAACGGCAACCAGGTGGAACAGCCCCAGACTGAGTACTGGGCGGGCGAGGAAACCTATCCGATCTACGCCATGACCCAGGAAGAGGCCGACGAGTACATGGATATCATCGCCAACACCACGGCCACCGTCGCCAACGCCGACGAACAGCTGATGGCCATCATCAGCGAGGAGGCCGAGGCCTTCTTCAACGGCCAGCGCACGGCCGAGGACGCCGCCGCCATGATCCAGTCGCGCGCGTCCATTTACGTCAGCGAGCAGAGCTGATACGCAAGATCTTTCCCCGGGGAGGTGAGAGGATGAAGATACTGGCGCTCAAGAAAGAGCGTAAGCAGCCGGCTCTCAGCCCGGAGCGGCTGAGGGAGCACCGGCACGTGAAGCGCGTGGACTTCCTGCACAGCATGTGCTTCATGGCGCCGAGCTTCATCGGCGTGCTGATATTCTTCATCCTCCCCTTCCTCGTGGTGGTGTATTATTCCCTCATCAGGAGCCCGCTCAACCGCGAGTTCGTGTTCCTGGACAACTTCACCGCCCTGCTGCACAACACGGCCTTCATCTCTGCGGCCAAGAACACGCTGCTGTTCTCGGCCATGGCGGTGCCGCTGGCCGTGGTGCTCGCGCTGGGCCTGGCGCTGCTGCTGGAGGCGCGGATACCGCTCAAGAGCCAGTTCCGCACCTTTTTCCTCAGCCCGATGATGGTCCCCGTGGCCTCCATCGTGCTCGTGTGGCAGGTGCTCTTCAACACCAACGGCGTGGTGAACGACTTCCTCGGCCTTGTGGGGACGGACAAGATCGACTGGATCAAGTCCGACTACGGCCAGCTGGTCGTGCTCACGCTTTTCCTGTGGAAGAACCTCGGCTATAACATGATACTCTTCATGTCCGCCCTGGCGAACATCCCCAAGGAGCTGCTGGAGGTGGCGGACGTGGAGGGCGCGTCCGAGCTCTACAAATTCTTCGCCATCAAGCTGCGCTACCTCTCGCCGACGGTGCTGTTCGTGACCATCCTCTCGCTCATCAACTCCTTCAAGGTGTTCCGCGAGGTGTTCCTGCTCACGGGCGGCTACCCCTACGGCAACCTTTACATGTTACAGCACTTCATGAACAACACCTTCCAGTCGCTCGACTATCAGAAGCTCTCCGCCGCGGCGGTCATCATGGCCATCGCCATGGTCGTCATCATCGCCGTGCTGTTCAAGGTGGAGGACTGGTTCGGAAAGGACGTGGAGGGATGAAGAAAAAGCGCTATCTCTCCCGCACGGCCATTTTCATCATCTGCGCCGCCTTTGCCGTCATCTTCCTGATGCCGACCGTGCTGACGATCTCGAACTCCTTCATGACGCAGTCGGAGCTGAACGCCAACTACGGCGTCATCTTCGCCGCCGGCGAGCAGGGGGGGACGAGCTACATATCGGAGAAGGTCAACCTGAAGTTCATCCCGGACAAGGTGTCCTTCGACCAGTACAAGACCGTGCTCTTCATGAGCCCGGACTACCTGCTGAAATTCTGGAACAGCGTCATACTGGTGGTGCCCATCGTGGTGTTCCAGGTGGCCATCGCCTCCGTGGCGGCGTACAGCTTCACCCGCTGGCGGGGGAAGGCGAGGGCGTTCATCTTTTTCTTTTACGTGATACTGATGCTGATGCCCTATCAGGTGACGCTGGTGCCGAACTATCTGGTCAGCGAGTGGCTGCACCTGCTGGACACGCGCTGGGCCATCATACTGCCGGGCGTTTTCGCGCCCTTTTCCGTGTTCCTGCTGACGAAATTCATGCGCCGCATACCCTATTCGCTCATCGAGGCCGCCAAGATCGACGGCGCGGGCGAGTGGCAGGTGTTTTCCAAGGTGTGCATGCCGCAGTGCCGCGCGGCGCTCTATTCCATCGCCATACTCGTTTTCATCGACTACTGGAACATGGTCGAGCAGCCGCTGGTGCTGCTGCCGGACGCCGAGAAGCAGCCGCTGAGCGTCTATCTTTCAACGATAAATTCCGGCGAAGTGGGGCTGGCCTTCGCCATCGCCACCATATACATGGTGCCGACGCTGCTGCTCTTCCTGCACGGCGAGGAATACCTCGTCGAGGGCATCGCCACCCAGGGCTCCGTCAAGGGCTGAGGACACACACATTCAGATGGAGGGAACGCCATGAGCGAGAAGGTCAAAAACAGAGGCTGGGTCAAGAACGTGGCCATCATATTCTTAGCGGTCATGCTCGTGCTGACCTTCTTCTCAAACACGATAATGAACCGCTCTCTGCCGGAGGTCACGGGCCAGAGCGTGCAGCCGGGCACCATTACCACCCAGGTGCGCGGCGACGGCAGAATCGAGGCGGCGGAGACATATGAGGTCAAGAGCGCCGACTCCCGCAAGGTGCAGTCCGTGCCCGTCAGCGTGGGGCAGGAGGTCAAAGTCGGCGACACGCTGGTGGTCCTCGCCGCAGGTGACAGCGAGGAGCTGAAGAACGCCCAGGACGCCCTTGAAGCCGCACAGCTGGCCTATCAGCAGGCGCTTATAGAGGCGGGCAAGACGACATCCGGCGACCGGGAGATCGAACGGGCTAGGGAGAAGTTGCAGCAGGCGATCACTACGAGAGATAATACGCCTGTTTACACAGCTGAAGAGCTTTCGATAGCTGAGGAAAACCTTGCCTACATCACTTCTGCACTTCAAGAAGCAAAGAATGAGCTTTATGCTGCCGGCGGCTACGAAGAAGGCGCCGGTTCCGACGCGCTGAAGGCGCTGAAAAAGACCATGGACGAGGCCGAGACGGCCTATGAGGCCGCGCAGGTGCGGTACGTCAATGAGCTCAACTTTATAAAAGACCTTGCCAGCTATTCCGAGCGGCACAGCACCCAGGGCGTTTACGCCTCGTTCGAAGCCTACTGCGACGCCATAGCCAACGCCTTCGCGGACAAAGAAGCCGTATCTGTGGAGTACTACTTCGGCGAGGGCGCGTCCGACCCCTATTTCTCCCAGGAACAGGAGAACATAGGCATGAAGGGCTTCCCGTATGAGAGCTACAGCAGCTACAATAAGCTGCCCAGCACGGATGTGGCAAGCATCGCCGCTTCGTATAACGTTGTCGCCGACGCGCGAGACGCCTATTATGAGGCGCGTGAGGCATACTATGATGGCTTGGAAGCGGCTGCTCCAGTGAATGCTGAGCTTCAGAAAGCCGTTGAGGATGCGGAGTATGCGAAGCAGGTGGCGGAGAATACACGCGATACTGTTAAAGCGGGTTATGATGCATATGAGCAGGCAATTGATAATGTGATAGCGTGCCAGCAAACGCTTGAGTCCCTCATAGCGGGACAACAAACGGAGAACCTCAACCTCAGTAAATTGTCCAAGGATGTGGCCGATGCGCAGGCGCTGGTGGACGAGCTGAGCGCGGGGGAGACGAACGAGGACGGGACCGTCACGGGCGGGACCATCACCTCCGAGGTCAACGGCATCGTCAAGGCGATAAACGTCACCGCCGGCGGCAGCACCGACCCGGCGAACGCCATCATGACCATCGAGGTGCCGGACCGCGGCTACACCGTGTCCATCACCGTCACCGCCGACCAGGCCAGCAAGGTCACCGTGGGCGACACGGCGGAGATCCAGACCGGCTACTGGGGCGGCAGCGACCTGCAGGGCCGCCTGCTCGGCATCCGCAACGTCCCCGGCTCGCAGGGCGCGCAGGCCAGCCGCCTGCTGGTGTTCGAAGTCACCGGCGAGGGCGTGGAGAGCGGCACGCAGGTGTCCGTCTCCATCGGCCAGCGCAGCCAGAGCTATGACCTCATCGTCCCCAACAGCGCCGTGCGCTCGGACTCCAACGGCAGCTTCGTGCTGATGATGACCGCCAAGTCCAGCCCCCTGGGCACGCGCTACCAGGCCACGCGCGTGGACGTGCAGGTCGTGGCCAGCGACGACGTGAACAGCGCCGTCACCGGCGCCATCGTCGCCTATGACTACGTGATAACGAATTCCACCGCCCCCATCGAGGACGGCATGTATGTCCGCCTCGCCGACAACGCCTGAGCCATGGCCGGGCAGAAAAAACGCCGCGGCCTGCGCTCGCTCAGGCGCGGGCAGATCATCTTCCTCGCCGTGCTCGTGCTGCTGACGGCCGCCACCGGCGCGCTGATGGGGGCCTATGCCTCCACGGCCGGGGCCATGGCCTCGCAGCAGGCGGCGGAGCGCTTCCGCGGCGGCAGCGAGATGCGCTTTTCGCAGGTCTCCGCCTTCTTCCCGGTGGACGGGGGCACGAGCGTGCAGGACATCTACACCTTCCGCCGGGGCATCGACGCGCCGCTGACGGAGATCGGCGTGGAGGCCGCGCAGGGCGGCAGTTTGTGGAAGGACGCCTACAGCGCCACGGGGCAGATATCCATCCAGGGCCCCAAGGCCACCGCCACCGCCCAGACCATCGCCGTCGGCGGCGACTGGTTCGCCTTCCACCCGCTGACGCTGCGCTCGGGCACGTATATCTACGAGAGCGACCTGATGCACGACCGCGTGGTGCTGGACGAGACGCTCGCCTGGCAGCTCTTCGGCGGCTTCGACCTGGCCGGGCAGGAGGTGCGCATCGGCGGGCAGCGATTCATCATCGCCGGCGTCGTCGCCCGCGAGGAGGACGCCGCCAGCCAGCGGGCCTATCCCGGCGGCGCGGGGCTTTTCATGCACTACGACACCTTCGCCGCCCTCACCGCGCCGGACGGCGGGGATACGCCCTCGGCCTCCGCGCAGGGCGCGGCCAGCGCCGTGCCTTCGGCGGAGATCAGCTGCTACGAGCTGGTCTGCGCCGAGCCGCTGACGGGCTACACGCGCTCCATCGTCGAGCAGGGCTTCAAGGGCGCCACGGTGGTGCAGAACACGAAGCGCTTCTCCGTGGGCAACACCCTCTCGCTGCTGGGCAAGTTCGGCGAGCGCAGCATGCTGCGCGAGGCCATCATCTACCCCTACTGGGAGAACGCCGCGCGCTATACGGAGGACCTGCTCTGCGTGCTGCTGGTGGCCATATTCGTCGTGGGCGCCTTCCCGGCCATATGCGCGGCCTGGTTCGTCATATTCAACCTGCGCCGGGCCTGGCTGCACGTGCGCGACGACTGGTTCCCGGGCTTCAAGGACCGCACGGAGGACAAGATCACCGCCCGCGGCCGCCGCAGGCTGGAAGAAAAACAGCGCCGCCGCGAAAAGCGCGGGGCGCATGAAAAAGTCAGGACGAAATAAAAAAGGAAGGGCTGCGGCCCTTCCTTTTTCTTTTTCTCATTCGGCGCTCACCAGCGGTTCTCGACCTTCTCGGCGAAGCCGGGGAAGCCGCGCACGCGCAAGCGGGTGCCGTCGTCGAGCACGGCGGTGCCGCTGAAGAGGCCGAACACCTGGTGCTGGTCGCTCTTGAGCAGCTTTACGTCCGTGCAGCTGGCGCGGTCCATGACGGGGGCAAAGTCCATCTCGAAGCGGCCGTCGCTGCTGGTGAAGGTCCAGGGGGAGAGGTAGTCCTCGCCGCCGAAGCGGCGGGGGATGTTGAAATTGACGCGGTCCAGCTTGTGCAGGCGGCCGGCGTAGAAGAGGCAGTTTTCCGTGGCGGCCGAGGTGTCCCCAAAGCCGTAGCCGATGTTCCAGCCGAAGCGCACGCCGTCCAGCTTGCCGCTGGCGCTGCCCCAGTACCAGGTGTTTTTGTACGTCCAGACGCCGCGGCCCCAGTCGAGCACGGCGAAGGCCGTGTCCGGCTCGAAGATATACTCCCGCCGGCGGGCGAAAACGCGGCCGGCGGCGCGCATACAGTTGATCTTCTGGTTATAGTAGAAGTGGGCCTGCTTTTTGAAGGGCGTGCACATGACGATGCTCTCCGGCGGCTCGTCCGTGAGCAGGATGCGCCCGTCTATGGGCCCGCTGCCGGCGAAGTCCTCCATGCGGAAGGTCAGCAGCCGCCCCTCCGGCGTGTGGAAGAAGGAGATGGAGTAGCCGCGGCCGGAGACGGAGATGTCCCCGCGCGCGCTGCTCTCCGGCAGGCGGCGCCGGCCCATGGGCAGGGCGCACATGGGCGAGACGGTCTGCTGCCAGCCGCTCTCGAAGTCCAGGAAGGAGATGGAGTCGAGCCCCATGTAGCCGTTGTCGTCCACCGTCAGGGCCACGGCGAAGCGGCCGTTGTTCACCAGGTAGTAGTCCCATTCCTTGATGCGGTGGGCGGGCGCTTTGATGTCCGCGCGGCTGTAGAGCGCCAGCGCGCGGCGGGCGAAGCCGGGCTCGGCGATGTTGCCTTTGGCGTCCAGCAGGCGGCGGGGGGCGGTGATCTCGTGCTGCCTCATGCCTCACGCTCCTTTTTCACAAGGCGGATGTCCCGCCCGCGGAAGGGCAGGCAGGTGTATTCCCCCTCCAGCCGGGAGGCGATCTGCGCGCCGTAGCGCCGGCGGAGGGACTCAAAGTCGAGGTTGGTGCTGATGACCGTGCTGCGGCGAGCCGCCAGGCGCGTGTTGATGAGCTGGTAGAGCGCGGCGGTGGAAAAGCTGGTGGCCATCTCCGTGCCCAGGTCGTCGAGGATCATCAGGTCGCACTCGAGGTAGTTTTTCACCTTTTCCCCGGCGGCGTCCGCCTCCGCGGCGTCGCGGGAGAACTTCTGATGCTCGAACTCGGCGAGCGCGGCGGCCGTGCCCTCGTAGGCCACGGAATAGCCCGCCGCCGCCACCACGCGGGCCACGCAGGCGGACATGAAGGTCTTGCCCAGGCCCGTGCCGCCCATGAAGAGCAGGCTCGGCGCGCCGGGCGCGAAGGAACGCGCCCAGTCCTGGCAGGCGTCCTTCACGGCCAGCATGTACTCGCGCGGGCTGGCGCCCAGCTCCGCGTCGCGCTCCGCGCTGTAGAGCGTGGGGTCGAAAGCGGCGAAACTCTCGCCGCCCGTGCGCAGCAGCGTGCCCAGCTCGGCGGTGAGCTCGCGGTTGTAGAGCTTTTTCAAACAGGAGCAGACGCCGCCCTCATAGACGCCCGTGTCATGGCAGAGCGGGCATGAGTATATCTCGTCCGTATAGCCCTCCGGCAGGCCGAGGGCGGCCAGGCGCGCGGCGCGCTCGCCCTGCAGGGCGAGGTTCGCGCGCTCCAGCTCCGCCACGCGCGCGGGGACGTCCTCCCCGTGCGAGATGGCGAGGCCCATCAGCTGCACCATCTGCGCGCGCAGGGCGCGGTCGATGTCCTTTATGCGCGGCGAGCGGGCGTAGACCTCCGCCAGCCGCCGGGCACGTTCTGCCTCGTTCGCTTCCCGCCGCGCGGCGAGCTTTTCCCGCGCGCGCGCGAGCAGCGCGCCGTTATATGCCACTCAGTCCACCTGCCCTCCCGAACGTTTTACTTTTTCATACAGCCGGCGGGCCAGCTCCAGCTCGCCGGGCTTGGACGCCTCCTGCGCGGAGGCGCGGCCGCGGTAGGGGCTGCGGCGGGCGTCCCCCCGCTCGATGTCCTCCGGCGTGTGCAGGCCCTTTTCGTGCCAGCTGAGGAGGATCTTGTTCATGTACTGCCACTTGAGCTGCCCCGTGTTGGCGATGGTGCGGTCGAGCGCGAGCTCGATGGCCTCCTCGCCGAAGCCCATCTCCAGCCAGCTGTCCACGTACTTGCGCTCGCTGACCGTGTAGTCGCGGTCGCGGATGCCGAAAACGCGGCGCAGCTCCATGGCCGCCGAGTGGCGGCGCTGCTGCTCGCGCATGTGCTCCTCGGCCTGCTCGAGCGTCATGATCTCCCGCTCGCCCCAGCGGCGGGCCTCGCGCTCGATCTGCTTCATGTTGGGCACGCGCCCGGGGCCGTAGCGCCGGCGCGCCTCCTCCAGGCAGTAGTGCAGCAGCACCAGCAGCACGTCCGTCGGCAGCCCCACGTAGTCATAGATGCCGAAGAGCGTCTTGGCCTCCTGCGTGGAGAGCGTGTGGCCGAGGACGTTCTCCGCCTCCGCGAGGATGCAGCGGAAGTCCGCGTCCTCCTGCGAGCGGCGCACCACGTCCTCCGCCGTGTATTCGGGCAGCTCGCCGCTTTCGGCCAGCTGCTCGCCGCCGGAGACCAGGCCCAGGGCGCGCAGCTGGCCCGCCGCCGCGCGCAGCCGCCCGGGCTGCCAGCCGAGGGCGCGGCAGAGCTCGCCCTCCGGCCCTGCGCCGCGGCGTATGAGGTATATGTAGAGCAGCGCGCTGTCCCCGTCGCCGGAGGCGATGAGCCTGTCGGCGTCCACGGCGCGCATGGAGCAGACGGCGGCGCTCAAATTGTCGTTTTTTCCCTGCATGGCACCGGCCTCATTCGTACTTGCGCCGCGCCGTGCAACGCCGGGCGCGGGCAGGGAACAGTATATCATTTTTTTTGACTTGTAGCAAGGGGCATCCGTGTGCTATACTGTAGGGTGCATAACTATAGACAACCGATAGGCGGGAGTAAGAATGCCTGAGCTGCTGGCACCCGCCCCGTCGGCCGAGGCCGTGGTGGCGGCCGTACAGGCGGGGGCGGACGCGATATATATAAGATTCACCGGCTCCGGGGCGCGCGGCTTCACGGAGAGCGGGCTGCGCAACGCCATACGCTATTGCCGCGTGCGCGGCTGCCGCGTCTATGCGGAGCTGGACACGCTGATAACCGACCGCGAGGCGGCCGCCGCCGCGGAGCTCGCGCGGCGCGTCTGCGCCATGGGGGCGGACGCGCTCATCGCCCAGGACCTGGGCTTCATCGCCATCGCGCGCCAGGCCGCGCCGGAGATACCGGTGTTCGCCGGCGAGCGGCTGGGCGTGCATAACGCCGCGGGGCTGGAGGCCATGCGCCAGCTGGGCGTGACGCGCGTTTTCCTGCCGCGGGAGCTGACGCTGGCGGAGATCGCCGCCCTGGCCTCGCGGCCGCAGATGGAGCTGGCCGTAGACCTGCTGGACTCCCTCTGCCCGGCGCGGGCCGGGCAGTGCGCGCTCTCGGCCCTCAACGGCGGCGGCAGCGCCAACCGCGGCGTTTGCGGCGGGGCCTGCCGCGAGCAGTACAGCCTCGGCGGGCGCATGGACGACCATCCGCTGAGCCTGGCGGACATGGACGCCGTGGGCTACCTGCCGCGGCTCGCCGCGCTCGGCGTCGAGTGCGTATACGTGGGCCGGGGCGTGGAGCGCCCCGAGCAGATAGCCCGCGCCATGGACGTGCTGCGGCGCTGTATCTCCGAGCAGCGCGAGCCCGGCGAACAGGACATCGCGCGCGTGGAGGAGGTCTTCGGCGAGCGGCATTTCAGCGGCGGCTACATGCCCGGCGCGGAGCTGGGCGGGCTGCAGGGCAGCCGCGACGGCGGCGGCCGCGCGGCCGAACGGGCCATGGCCCCCGTGCGCCGGGGCTACGCCAACTCCGAAGTGCGGCGCGTACACATTGAGTTTTACGCCATCATCCAGCGCGGCAAGGCCGTGCGCTTCGCCGTGCAGGACGCGGAGGGACACCGCGCGCTGTGGAGCGGCCCGGCGCCCCAGCGCGCGCAGCAGCGCGCGCTCACGGAGCAGGAGGTGGCCTCCTTTTTCCGCGTCACGGGGCGCACGCCCTATGTCTGCGACCGGGTGAACGTGCTGGCAGACCCCGGCCTGGCCCTGCCGCAGGGGATGATGGCCGAGGCCAAGCGCGCGCTGATCCGCTCGCTGACGGAAAAGCGCGGCGCGCCGCCCGAGCGCGCCACCCAGCGCGTCCCGCCCCCGGCGGAGGGGGCGCGGCACAGCGGTAAGTGCGCGCTGATATTTGAAACGCTGCTGCCTGAACAGCTGACGCCGGAGCTGGCCGCCCTGCGGCCGGACCGCCTCTATGTCCCGGCGGACATCATCGCCGCCGAGGGCGCGCGGCTGGAGCCCTTTTTCCGCGCGGGCGTGCCCATCGCCGCCGTGCTGCCGCGCGTCATCCAGGACCGCGAGCTGACGCAGACGGCCGCCCTGCTCAAGAGCGTGCGCGCCCAGGGCGTGACGGAGGCGCTCTGCGCCAACCTCGGCCACGTGGCGCTCGCGCGCCTGGCGGGGATGGAGGCGCGGGGCGACTTCGGGCTCAATATCTTCAATTCCTACGCCCTGGAGCTGGCCAAAGCGGCGATGCTGCGCTCCGCCACGGCCTCCTTTGAGCTCAGCCTGGAGCAGATAAAGGCGCTCACCATGCCGCTGGACGTGGAGATCATCGCCTACGGCCGCCTGCCCGCCATGCTGACGGAGAAGTGCCTCATCAAGCAGAGCTCCGGGCGCTGCACCTGCTCCGCGCCGGGCCGCCTGGCCGACGAGCGCGGCGGCGTGATGGCCGTGCTGCGCGAGGGCGGCTGCCGCAACGCCGTCTACTCCGCGCACAAGGTGTTCCTCGCCGACAAGGCGGAGGAGCTCGCGCGCGCCGGCGTCTGGGGGCTGCGGCTGCTCTTCACCAACGAGAGCGAGCGCGAATGCGTCGAGGTGGCGAAGAGCTTCCTCGGTCAGAGCCGCTACCGGCCCAACGGGGCCACGCGCGGGCTCTATATGAAAGGTGTGTGACGAAATGTCTGTCATATTGGCCAGCGGCTCGCCGCGCAGGCGCGAGCTGATGGAGATGCTGCGCGTGCCGGGGCTGGAGATCATACCCGCCCGCGGGGAGGAGCATCCGCCCGCGCACGCCACGCCGGAGGAGACGGTGAAGGCCCTCGCGCGCGCGAAGGCCCGCGAGGTGGCGGAACATCGGCCGCCGGAGGACGTCGTAATAGGCGCGGATACCATGGTGGCGCTCCACGGCGCGCTGCTGGGCAAGCCCCATTCGCCGGAGGAGGCGAAGGACATGCTGCGCGCGCTCTCCGGCCGCTCTCACGAGGTGTGGACGGGCGTCTGCCTCATACGAGGCGGGCAGGAGCTCGTGGAGGCCGAGCGTACGGCCGTGCGCTTCCGCGCGCTCAGCGAGCGCGAGATCGAGAACTATACCGCCACCGGCGAGCCGCTGGACAAGGCCGGGGCCTACGGGGCCCAGGGCATCGGCGCGCTGCTGGTGGAGGGCATCGAGGGCGACTTTTTCAACGTCATGGGCCTGCCGCTGTGCCGGCTGGGGCTGATGCTGGCGAAAATGGGCGTGGAGCTGCTGTGAAGGGATTCCTGAAGAAAAACGGCATAAAACTGCTGGCCGGCATCCTGGCGCTGGCCGTGCTCGTGCTGGGCGGCGTGTGGCTCTCCCGGGGCGGTGGGCAGTCCGTGATGGGCGCGCTCGCCGCCGCGCGGCAGCCGCTGGTGGCCGTGGCGGAGAGCGTCTCCGGCTGGCTGGAGGGGCTCTATGTGCGGCTCTACGACTACGACCGCCTGCAGGCGGAGAATGACGCGCTGCGCAGCCAGATCGCGGACGCCAACGAGATCGCCCGCGCGGGCATGGACGCTGTGGAGGAGAACGGCCGCCTTTCGCAGCTGCGCGTATACGCCGAGCAGCACCCGGACTTCGTGTTCGAGGCGGCGCGCATCGTATCCTGGGGCACGGACAGCTGGTCGAACAGCTTCACCATCGCCAAGGGCGAGGCCGACGGCCTCGAGGAGGGCGACTGCGTGATAACGGAGGACGGCCTGCTGGTGGGCCAGGTGGAGGAAGTGGGCGAAAATTCGTCCACCGTGGCCACGCTCGTGGACGTGGACACCAGCGTGGGCGCGCTGGTGGGCGAGGACGGGGCCGAGGCCATGCTCCTCGGCGACTACGCGCTGATGCCCCTGGGCCAGGCGCGGCTCGCCTATCCGACGGAGGGCGCGCAGCTCTTCCTGGAAGAGCGGGTCTACACCTCCGGCAGCGGCGGGCTGATACCGGAGGGCATCGTCATCGGCACCATCAGCTCCATCCAGGCCGAGGCCGGCGGGCAGACGGAGTACGGCATCGTCACCCCCGCCGTGGACCTGGACAGCCTGGTGCAGGTGTTCGTGATAAAGGATTTCGAGCGCGCGGACTGAGCGCGGAGGGCTCTGAGTGAAGGAATATCTGAAGAAAAACGGCATAAGGCTGGCGGTGGTGCTCGCGCTGCTGGTGGTGGCCCTCTCCGTGGCCGCGGGGACCTCCTCCGGCCGCGCGGGCTTCCTCACCAACGCCGTGGGCGCCGTGCGCGAGCCGGTGCGCAAGGCCGCGGCCTCGCTCTCCGACTGGATCACGGGCTTCGCCGGCTATTTCGGCGAATACGACGCGCTTTTGCAGGAGAACGCCGAGCTGCGCGCCGAGCTGGCGGAGACGCTGGAACAGGCGCAGGCCTATTCCGAGGAAGCGGACGAGAACGCGCGCCTGCGCCGGGCGCTGGGGCTGGAACAGCGCGGCTCGGAGTACACGCTGGAGTCGGCCAAGATCGTCACCTGGAACGCCTCCAACTGGAAGAGCAGCTTCACGATCAGCAAGGGCGAGAGCAGCGGCATCGGCTACGGCGACTGCGTGGTCACGGAATACGGCGCCGTGGTGGGCACGGTGTCGGAGCTGGGCCGCGGCTGGGCCACCGTTTCCACCGTCGTCGACGCGCGCTGCGCGCTGGGCGCGCTGGTGGGCGTGGACCGCTACGCCGCCCAGCTGCAGGGCGATTTCGTCCTCATGCGCCGGGGGGAGGTATACCTCTCCGGCTACCAGGCCGGCGCCGCCATCGAGCCCGGCGACGAGGTGCTCACCTCCGGCTCGGAGGGAGTGGTGCCGCAGGGCGCGAACATCGGCACGGTGAGCGCCGTCAACGACGACGGCAGCGTGGTGGTGGCCCCGGCGGCGGACCTGGACAGCCTGGTGCAGGTGTTCGTAATAAAGGAGTTCAGCGTGGAAGAGTGAGCCGCACGGGAGGATCGCAATGCTCTGGGACCTGGTAAATTTCCAAAAGATCAAGCGCGCGCTGCTTTACGCGCTCTATATGTCGCTCGTGCTGCTGGTGCAGGACGCGCTGTTTTCGAACATCTCCATCTTCGGCGTGCGCGCCATGTTCGTGCCCGCCGCGGCCGTGGCCGTGGGCATGTTCGAAGGCGGCGTCTGGGGCGCGGTGTTCTCCCTCGCCCTGGGCTTCCTGGCCGACATCAGCTTTGGCAACACGGCGCTGTTCGTGGCGCTGTTCCCCTGCATCGGCTTCGCCGCCGGCGCGCTCTCGCGCTACCTGGTGAACCGGCGCTTCTTTGCCTATATGTGCCTGGCCCTGCTGGCCCTGGCGCTGACGGCGGCTTTTCAGTTCCTCGGCCTGGCGCTGGAAGGGCAGAGCCTGCCCGCGCTGGCGTGGGTGGGGCTGTGGCAGGTCGTGTTTTCACTGCCTGTAGCGGCGCTGCTCTACTTCCCCTGCAAGGCCATCGCCTCCCCGCACAAGAAAGGATAGACACATGAAGATCGTCAGATCCACCCGCGTCGCCGCCTTCGGGCTGGTCGTGGCGCTGCTCGTCGCCCTCTGCCTGGGCACGCTCTACAAGCTGCAGATCATCGAGGGCGCGGCCGCCTATGAGGCGAGCCTCAACCACAACGAGGAAAAGCGCACCGTCACCGCCGCGCGCGGCAACATCCTCGACCGCTACGGCCGCGCGATGGTGACCAACCGCGAATGCTACAACCTGAAGATCAACACCACCAAGCTCTTCGCCGACGACGTGGAGGACCCCAACGCCGTCATATTGGAGATGGTGCGCATCGTGGAGGAGGCAGGCTATGAGTACATCGACGACCTGCCCATCACGGAAGAGCCGCCCTACGAGTACACGGAGGATATGACGGCCCTGCAGAGCGCGATGCTGGCGGCCTATTTTAAGCGCCAGGGCCTGGACGACGACACCACGGCCGTGGAGCTGATGAGCTATTTCCGCACGCGCTACGACATCCCCAACACCGCCACCAGCGAGGAGATGCGCGCCATATCCAGCATCCGCTACGCGCTGAACGTGCGCTACGCCATCAACACCGACCCCTATGTGTTCGTGGAGGACGCCTCTATCGACCTCATCAGCGACCTGATGGGCGCCGTGGGCAACATCATCTATGTGGAGACCTCCTACATCCGCGAGTACAACACGCAGTCCGCCGCGCACATCCTCGGCTATGTGGGAGCCATCACCCCCGAGCAGGCGGAGACGCTCATGCGCGGGGACAACAGCGGCTATGACCTCAACGACAAGGTGGGCCAGAGCGGCGTGGAGCTGGTGTTCGAGGAGTGGCTGCACGGCGTGAACGGCCGGGCAAACGTCATCTCCACGGCGGACGGCACCATCACCGGCACCGTGTACACCAAGGAGCCGGAGCCGGGCAACCACGTCTATCTCACCATCGACCTCCTGCTGCAGGAGTCCGTGGAGCGGGCGCTGGAGCTCGGCATCTATGAGCTGCAGATCGGGCGCGACGAGGAGAACCGCAAGCACATGGAAAACGGCGAGGAGCCGGAGGAGGACGTGGGCGGCGGCGCCATCGTGGTGGTGGACGTGGACACGGGCGAGCCGCTGGCCATCGCCAGCTATCCCACCTACAACCTGACCACGCTGGACGAGGACTACGACGACCTGCTGGCCGACGAGAGCACGCCGCTCGTGGACCGCGCGCTGACGGGACTCTACGCCCCCGGCTCCACCTTCAAGCCGCTGATGGCCGTAGCCGGACTGACGGAGGGGCTCATCAACACGGAGACGCAGATCGTCTGCAACGGCGTGTTCACCAAATACGCCGACCAGGGCTACGCGCCCGTCTGCTGGATATATTCGCAGACGGACGGGCAGTTCACCCACCAGTCGGAGACCGTGGTGGAGGCCATCAAGGACTCCTGCAATATCTTTTTCTACACCCTGGCGGACAACATGGGCATCACGCTGATGAACGAGTACGCCCAGGGCTTCGGCCTTGGCGAGCACACGGGCATCGAGCTGCCGGAGTCCGTCGGCAACATGGCCAAGCCGGAGACGCACAACGACGTGGACGGCGCGGGCTTCACCTACGGCGACACGGTGCAGGCCGGCATCGGCCAGTCGGACAGCCTGTTCACCCCCTTGCAGCTGGCCGAGTACTGCGCCGCCATCGCCAACGGCGGCACCCGCCACTCCGCCGCCATACTCAAGAGCGTGCGCAGCTTCGACTACTCCACCAACCTCTACCTGCGCGAGAACGAGGTGCTCTCCGTGGTGGAGAGCGAGGACTACAACTACGCCGCCGTGCAGCGCGGCATGTACCAGTTCACGCACGACCCCACCGGCTCCAGCCTGGACGTCTATTACGCCTTCAACAACTACTCCTACGGCGGGCGCAGCATCGGCGTGGCGGCCAAATCCGGCACCGCCCAGCTGGGCGAGGACCGCGTGAACAACGGCCTTTTCATGCTCTTCGCGCCCTTTGACGACCCGGAGATCGCCGTCGCCATCGTGGTCGAGCACGCGCGCTCCGGCTCCGCGCTGACGAGCATCGCCGCCGACGTGCTGGACGCCTATTTCAGCATCCAGGCCAGCGCGGCCTCCTCCACCGCGGAGAACGAGAGCGGCCTGCTGCGGTAAAGGGGCGAAAAAGCGCCGGGACCGCGCCGAAAGTGCGGAAACGGTGTTGAAATCCCGGCGTGGGCGGAGTATAATATTACTCTACGGGGCCGTTATAAGGCTCACGGCGAAAGGGAGACGAGAAAATGAACATAGCTTTGCTCGCCGACGACGGGAAAAAGGAACTGATGGTGCAGTTCTGCATCGCCTACTGCGGCATCCTGTCGGAGCACAAGATATGCGCCACGGCCACCACGGGCAAGCTCGTGAGCGAGAACACCGGCCTGCCGGTGACGCTCTATCTGCACGACAAGCAGGGGGCCCAGCAGATCGGCGCGCGGATAGCGTACAATGAGATCGACCTCGTGCTCTATTTCTGCGACCCGGCCAACCCGGAGGGCTTCGAGAGCGTGGACAAGCTGGCCCGCCTCTGCGACCAGTACCTGATCCCGATGGCCACCAACGCCGCCACGGCGGAGGTGCTCATCCAGGGCCTGCGCCGCGGCGACTTCGACTGGCGCGATATCGTGAACCCCAAGAGAGACTGAACAAAGGCGGCCGCGCGCACGCTGCGGCCCGACGATCCAGGCTTACCCCGGGCGGAGGTGATGAACGGCACCGCCGCCCATTTACTGCGCAAATGGAGGAGATCCCCATGGAAAAAGTAACGCCGCGCACGCTCTCCGGCTTCATGGAGCTGCTGCCGGCCGAGCAGATACGCATGGAGCGCCTGCTCGCCACGCTGCGGGAGACCTATGAGCTGTACGGCTTCACGCCGCTGGACACGCCGGCCATCGAATCCGCCGAGGTGCTGCTGGCCAAGGGCGGCGGCGAGACGGAAAAGCAGATCTACCGCTTCACGAAGGGGGAGAGCGACCTCGCCCTCCGCTTCGACCTGACGGTGCCGCTGGCCAAGTATGTGGCAGCCAACTACGGCCGCCTGGCCTTCCCCTTCCGCCGCTACCAGATAGGCAAGGTGTGGCGCGGCGAGCGCGCGCAGCGCGGGCGCTTCCGCGAGTTCTATCAGGCGGACATCGACGTGATAGGCGACGGCAAGCTGGGCATCATGAACGACGCGGAGATGCCGGCCATCATCTGCCGGGCCTTCACCGCCCTCGGGCTCGAGGGCTTCACCGTCCGCATCAATAACCGCAAGGCGCTGAGCGGCTATTTTGAGCTGCTGGGCGCGGCGGGGCAGACCGCCGCCGTGCTGCGCACGGTGGACAAGCTGGAGAAGATAGGCCCCGACAAGGTGCGCGCGCTGCTGACGGACGAGTGCGGACTGGACGCGAAGAGCGCCGGCGAGGTGCTCGATTTCGTGGCCTTCGAGGGCACGGACGCGGAAAAGCTCGGCTTCCTGCGCGCGCGCGCAGGGCAGAGCGAAAAGCTCGACGAGGGCGTGGCCGAACTGGCCGCCGTGCTGGACGCGCTGCCGCGCCTGGGCGTGCCGGAGCGGCACTTCCGGCTCGATTTCACCATCGCCCGCGGGCTCGACTACTACACGGGCACGGTGTATGAGACGAGCATGGACGCCCACCCGGAGATCGGCTCCATCTGCTCCGGCGGGCGCTACGACGACCTGGCCGGCTACTATACGGACAGGAAGCTGCCCGGCGTGGGCGTCTCCATCGGCGTCACGCGGCTCTTCTACGTCCTCAACGAGCAGGGGCTGCTGGACGTGTCCGCCCCCGCCGCGCCCTGCGACGCGGTGGTGATACCGATGACGGAGGACATGGGCTACGCCGCCGCGGCCGCCACCGCGCTGAGGGCCGCCGGCGTGCGCACGCAGCTCTACGCCGAGGACAAAAAGTTCAAGCAGAAGCTCTCCTACGCCTCCAAGCTGGGCGCGCCCTTCGCCGTCATCATCGGCGAGGAGGAGCAGCAGCGCGGGGAAGTGGCGCTGAAGGACATGCGCACGGGCGCGCAGGAGGCCATGCCGGCCGCCGCGGCCGCGGAGAGGATAGCCGCCGCCGTGCGCGAGGGCGCCGCGGCCCGGCTGATTTGCGAACAGGGAGGAAATGGGAAATGATGCAGTCGAGGACACACACCTGCGGCGAGCTGCGCCTGGCCGACGCCGGCAGGGCCGTCAAGCTCTGCGGCTGGATGGAAAATGTGCGCGAGGTCTCCTCCGCACTGGCCTTCGTGGTCGTGCGCGACTTTTACGGCACGACCCAGGTCGTCGCCGAGACGGAGGAGATGGTGAAGGCCTTCAAGGCCATCACCCGCGAGAGCACGATCAGCGTGGAGGGCACAGTGCGCGAGCGCGCGAGCAAGAACCCCCACATGGACACCGGCGACATCGAGGTCGTGCCGGAGAAGGTGGAGGTGCTGGGCAAGTGCCTCTATAACGAGCTGCCCTTCCAGGTGAACCGCTCCCGCGAGGCCGACGAGAGCGCGCGGCTGCGCTACCGCTATCTCGACCTGCGCAACCCGGAGGTGAAGCGCAACATCATCCTCCGCTCCAACGTCATCGCCGCGCTGCGCAGGAGCATGACCGAGCACGGCTTCATGGAGATCACTACCCCCATCCTCACGGTGTCCAGCCCGGAGGGCGCGCGCGACTATCTGGTGCCCGCCCGCAACCACCCCGGGAAGTTCTACGCCCTGCCGCAGGCGCCGCAGCAGTTCAAGCAGCTGCTGATGGCCAGCGGCTTCGACCGCTATTTCCAGATCGCCCCCTGCTTCCGCGACGAGGACGCGCGCGCGGACCGCTCGCCCGGCGAGTTCTACCAGCTGGACATGGAGATGGCCTTCGCCAGCCAGGAGGACGTTTTCGCCGTGCTGGAGGACGTGCTGCCGCCCATCTTCGCCGAGTACGGCAAATTTGACCGCGCTTCCGGCGCGCCCTTCGCGCGCATCCCCTACGCGGAGGCGCTGGAGAAGTACGGCACGGACAAGCCCGACCTGCGCATCGACCTCACGGCCGTGGACGTCACGGAGCTCGTGGGCGGCTGCGGCTTCGGCCCATTCGAGGGCGCCGTGGTGAAGGCCGTGCCCGTCAGCTGCTTCGCCGGCACGCGCAAGCAGATCGACAAGCTCTGCGCGGACGCCGAGGTGGCCAGCGGCAACAAGGCCTACTGGGTGCGCGTGGACGACAAGGGCGAGCTCACCGGCGGCATCGCCAAGTTCCTCGCGCCGATGAAGGAGCAGTTCGTCTCCGCCCTCGGCCTCGCGCCGGACACGCTGGTGGTGTTCGCCGCCGGCAAGCGTTCCGCCGCGCAGAAGACCGCCGGCGCGCTGATAAAGTTGCTCGGCGCGCTCTGCCCTGACCATATGGACGCGGAGCAGTACTCCTTCTGCTGGATCGTCGATTTCCCCATGTACGAGATCGGCGAGGAGAGCGGGGAGATGGAGTTCTGCCACAACCCCTTCTCCATGCCCAAGGGCGGGCTCAACACCCTGCTCGCTGCCGAGCGCGGGGAGATCGACCCCCTGACCATCACCGCCGACCAGTACGACCTGGTCTGCAACGGTGTGGAGCTCAGCTCCGGCGCGGTGCGCAACCACGACCCGGAGATCATGGTCAAGGCCTTTGAGATGGTCAACCTGGGCGAGGAGGACGTCAAGCGCAAGTTCCCCGCCATGTACAACGCCTTCTGCTACGGCGCGCCCCCGCACGCCGGCATCGCCCCGGGCGTGGACCGCATGGTGATGCTGCTCGCGGGCGAGGACTCCATCCGCGAGATCATCCCCTTCCCAATGAATAAAAATGCCCAAGACCTAATGATGAATGCCCCCGGCGAAGTCACCCAAAAGCAACTCGACGAGCTGCACATAGCAATAATAAAGGACGGGGAATAAAATACACGGGAGCCTCTGGTTGGGGGCTCCTTTGGTTTTTGGTGGGGAGGAAAGGGAAATGTTTTTTGTTGGGCGGTTGCGTTTGGGGGTGGGGTGTGGTAGAATAATGTGAAAACTTGTGCGAAATTGTTTGGGTGATATTTTGAAGGACATCATACTTCTCAAGCAGGGCGAGGTTGTGCTCAAGGGGCTCAACAAACGCTATTTTGAGCAGAAGCTGCTCACCAATATACGTAAGAGGCTCAAGCCGCTGGGCAGCTTCCGCGTCTACTGCGTGCAGTCCACGGTCTATGTCGAGCCGGAGGACGACTCGGCGGATATGGACGCGGCCTTCGAGGCCATGCGGCACGTATTCGGCATAATCGCGCTCACGCGCGCGGCGGCCTGCGAGAAGAACGAGGACGCCATCTTTGAAAAGGCGCGCGAGTATCTGCGCGAGGACATGGAGAAGGCCGGGAGCTTCAAGGTCGAGACCCGCCGCTCCGACAAG
>DVOV01000029.1 GCA_018713375.1 Candidatus Scatomorpha stercorigallinarum
CTTGAGCTCCTTGGCGACGGGGTAGTTGATGGCGCAGCCGGTGCCGCCGCCGACGACGCAGACGCGCTTGGCCGCGGGGTCTATCTCCGCGGGGCGGCCCAGGGGGCCGACGATGTCCGCGATATAGTCGCCCGGCTCCATGAGCGAGAACATCTGCGTGCTCTTGCCCGCGGGCTGGAAATTGAAGGAGACCGTCCCGACCTCGGGGTCGTAATCCGCGATGGTGAGCGGGAAGCGCTCGCCGTATTCGTCGAGCCTGAAGATGGCGAACTGCCCGGGCTGGGCGCTGCACGCCACTAGCGGGGCCTCGATGCTGACCCTGAAGATGGTCTTCGAGGTGTTGAGGGGGTATTTCTCAGCTATTTTGAACATGCTTTCCAATTCCGCCTTTCAATGGACAAACTACCCTCAAAGGGCTCCAATTCATCTTACTATACCACTTTTTCGCGCTCTAAGTCAATGAAACGCCTGTAAACAAGGCTACAAAAAAAGCCCCCCGTTTTTGGCGGGGGGCAAAAAGACTATCGCTCTTCGCGGAAGTAGGCCAGGCCGAGGCTGGCGGGCGGGTCGTTCTCGCGCTTCTTGCGCAGGGACGAAATTATGAGCACGGCTATGGTCACGAGGTAGGGCAGCATCTTGTAGAGCTCCTTCGTCGCGAGGTTCATGCCGGAGGGGATGTAAAGGTAGAGGATGTACAGCCCGCCGAAGAGGATGGAGGCCAGCACGCTCAGCGCCGGACGCCAGATGGTGAAGATGACGAGGGCGATGGCCAGCCAGCCGCGGTCGCCAAAGGCGTCGTTCGACCAGACGCCGCTGGCGTAGTCCATGACGTAGTAGAGCCCGCCGAGGCCGGCTATCATGCTGCCGATGCAGGTGGCGCGGTACTTGTAGCGGTTGACGTTGATGCCGGCGGCGTCCGCCGTGGCGGGGTTCTCGCCCACGGCGCGCAGGTTGAGGCCGGGCCGGGTCCGCTTCAGGAACCAGGAGGCGCACAGCGCGACGACGACGGCCAGATATGCCAGCATCCCATAGGAGAGGAAGAGCCTGCCGAACCAGCCCAGCTCCGACGCGAAGGGCAGTGAGCGGCTGAAGTACGCGCTGGTGGCCGAGAGCGCGATGGACGGCACCTCGCTGCCGGTGAGCTTAATGAGCGAGCCGCCGAAGAAGTTGCCGAAGCCGACGCCGAAGGTGGTCATGGCCAGGCCCGTGACGTTCTGGTTGGCCCGGAGCGTGACGGTCAGGAAGCAGTAGAGAAGCCCCATGAGCAGACTGCCGAGGAGGCAGCAGGCGAGGGGTATGCCTATGGCCAGGAAGGCGTTCATTTGCGCGGCGGCGACGTTCTGCTCGTACATGAAGGAGCCGATGACGCCGGAGATCGCGCCGACGTACATGATGCCGGGCAGGCCGAGGTTCAGGTTGCCGGATTTCTCGGTCAGCGTCTCGCCCGTGCTGCCGTAGAGCAGGGGTATGCCCTGGGCCACGGCCCGGGGGAAGAAGGATACAAAGTCAAACACCGGCCTTGGCCTCCTTTCCCTCCGCCCGCGCGGGCTTTCTGAAGTTCAGCTTGTAGCTGATGAAGAACTCGGAGCCTATGATGAAGAAGAGTATGATGCCGGTCAGTATGTCGCCGAAGGAGCTGTTCAGGCCGAAATCCGTGGAGATCTCGCTGGCGCCCTCGCTGAGGAAGACCAGCAGCAGGCTCGTGAACACCATGAAGACGGGGCTGAACTTCGCAAGCCAGGAGACCATGACCGCCGTGAAGCCCCGGCCTCCGGCCAGGGTGGTGGTGATGGTGTGGTCCGTCCCCGCCACGAGCAGCAGACCCGCGACGCCGCAGATGGCGCCCGAGAGCAGCAGCGTGCGCATGATGACGCGCTCGACCTTTATGCCGACGTAGCGGGCCGTCCGCTCGCTCTCGCCGACGACGCTTATCTCGTAGCCGTGCTTGCTGTACCTGAGGTAGACGTACATGAGCACGGTGAGCACGGCGACGATGAGGATGTTCAGCAGGTACTTGTTGGAGCCTATCTGGGGCAGCCAGCCGGCCATGGTGCTCTGGTTTATGATGCCGACCTTGCCCGCGCCCTTGGGCACCTCCCAGATGATGATGAAGTAGGCCACGAGCTGGGTGGCAACGTAGTTCATCATCAGGGTGAAGAGCGTCTCGTTAGTGTTCCACTTGGCCTTGAAGAAGGCGGGGATGAAGGCCCAGATGGCGCCCGCGGCGATGCCCGCGACGGCCATGATGACTATAAGCAGCCAATTCGGCACGCTGTCGCCTATGAGGATCATGCAGGCGGCGACGGCCAGCGCCCCGGCCAGGACCTGGCCCTCCGCGCCGATGTTCCAGAAGCGCATCTTGAAGGCGGGCGTGACGGCCAGGGAGATGCACAGCAGTATGGCGAGGTTCTGCAGCAGCACCCAGGTGCGGCGCGCCGTGCCGAAGGCGCCCTCGAACATGGCGGCGTAGACCGCGATGGGGTCCTCGCCCGTGAAAACCGTCGTCACGACGGAGCAGACTACGAGCGCCAGGACTATGGCCGCCGCCCGGATGCCCCAGGCCCCGTACCAGGGCAGGGCCGCGCGCTTGGAGATGTGCACCAGGGGCGCGTGGTTCTTGTTATTCATCCTCCTGCGCACCTCCCAGCTTTGTCATCATGAGCCCGACCTTCCGCTTCGTGGCGCCGCGCCCGTCTATGAGGCCGCTGACCCTGCCGCCGCAGAGCACGAGTATCCTGTCGCACAGCTCCAGCAGCACGTCCAGATCCTCGCCCACGTAGACGACGGCGACGCCGCGCTCCTTCTGCTTGTTTATGAGGTCGTAAATGGTGTAGGACGAGTTTATGTCCAGGCCGCGCACGGCGTAGGCCGTGAGCAGCACGGTGGGCGCGGAGGCTATCTCGCGGCCGACCAGCACCTTCTGGACGTTGCCGCCCGAGAGGCGGCGCACAGGCGTCGAGACGCTGGGCGTGTTGACCTCCAGCTCCGCCACGACGCGCTCGGCCAGGTCGTGCGGGGCCTTGCGGTTGGTGAAGAGGCCGCGGCCGCGGCGGAAGGAGCGGAGCATCATGTTGTCCGTGAGGTCCATGTTCCCCACGAGGCCCATGCCCAGCCTGTCCTCCGGTACGAAGGAGAGCGCCACGCCCATGTCGCTGATATCCGCGGGGTCCTTGCCTATGAGCTCCTCCTCGCGGCCTGTCTCGGGCTCTATGTAGCGGATGGAGCCGCCCTCGGCGCGGTGCAGGCCCGCGATGGCCTCCAGCAGCTCCTTCTGCCCGCAGCCGGAGATGCCCGCAACGCCCAGGATCTCGCCGGAGTTGGCCGTGAAGGACACGCCGTCGAGCTTGAGCACGCCGTCCTCGTCCCGGACCGTGAGGTTCTCGACCACGAGCCGGGGCAGGGGGTCCTTCGGCTCGGGCCGCTCTATGTTGAGGCTGACGGGGCGGCCGACCATCATGTTCGTCATGTCGGCGGCCGTCGTGTCCTTCGTGAGCATGTCGCCCACGAACTGGCCGCGCCGCAGGACGGCGACCCTGTCGGAGAGCTCCTCGACCTCGTGGAGCTTGTGCGTGATGATGACGACGCTCTTGCCGTCGTCCCGCATGTTGCGCAGGACGGCGAAGAGCTTGTCCGTCTCCTGCGGCGTGAGGACGGCGGTGGGCTCGTCCAGGATGAGGATGTCCGCGCCGCGGTAGAGGACCTTCACTATCTCGACGGTCTGCTTCTCGGAGACGGACATGTCGTATATCTTCTTCTTCGCGTCCACCTCGAAGCCGTAGGCCTCGCAGATGGCCTTTATCTTCTCAGTGGCGCGGTTCAAATCGAGCCGCCCCTTGCCGGGCAGGCCCAGGACGATGTTCTCCGCCGCGGTGAGCACGTCCACCAGCTTGAAGTGCTGGTGTATCATGCCTATGCCGAGGTCGAAGGCGTCCTTGGGCGAGCGGATGGAGACTTCCTTCCCGTCCACGAAGATCTGGCCCTCGTCGGGGTAGTAGATGCCGGAGAGCATGTTCATGAGCGTGGTCTTGCCGCTGCCGTTTTCGCCCAGCAGCGCCAGGATCTCGCCCCGGTAGATGTCGAGCCAGACCTTGTCGTTGGCCGCCACCGTGCCGAAGCGCTTCGTGATGTTCCGCATCTGTACCGCTGCGGTCTTGCCTTCCACGGGCTTCACTCCTTAAATAACATAAAATGGCCCAAAGGACAGCGCGGCAGGGTTTATCCGCTGCGCTGTCCTTTGGGGGCAGACTGCGGCGCGGATGCCGCAGTCTGCCTTGGCTTAACTTAGAACGCGCTGTCGAGCAGGGTGATGCCGTCGATCTGGATGTCGAAGTACGGGGCGGAGCGGGCGGTGCTCTCGGCGAAGTAGCCGTCCACTATAGCCTCGGTGTCGGGGGTGTAGTCGGGGTCGGTGTCCACGTCGGCCATGTAGCTCGTGATGCTCTCGCCGCCGACGGTGAAGGCGGAGACGTCGAAGACGTGCAGGGTGCCGGCCTCGAGCTCGGCCTTGGCGGCCTCAATGGCCTCGACGGTGCCGGCAGCGGCGGCGGCCTCGTTAACGTCGCTCAGGACGACGGAGCCGGTGGCCAGGGTGCCGGTCCAGTCGGCGGCTATCTGATCGCCGTTAACGACGCAGTTTATCATGTACTCGAAGTAAGGAGCCCAGTCGATGCGGGAGGACACGATGAAGGTGTTGGGGCAGGCGTCGATGGTGCTGCCGTTGTAGGAGACGTTGGGCACGCCGGCGACCTCGCAGGCCGTGGGGGCGCCCATGGAGTCGGCGTGCTGGCTGATGAGGACGCAGCCGCCGGCGATGAGGTTGTTGGCGCCCTCCTTCTCGGCGGTCTCATCGTACCAGGAGCCGGTGAAGGTGACGTCCATGGTGACGCTGGGGCAGACGCTCTTGGCGCCCAGGTAGAAGCTGGTGTAGCCGGAAATGACCTCGGCGTAGGTGTAAGCGCCGACATAGCCCATCTTGGCCTGGTCCTCGGTGATCTCGCCGGCCTCGATCATCTCATTGAGCTTCATGCCCGCGGCGATGCCGGCGAGGTAGCGGCCCTCATAGATGGAGGCAAAGGCGTTGTGGAAGTTGTCGAGGCCCTCGGTGTGCGCCCTGGTGCCGGTGGCGTGGCAGAACTGGACGTCGGGGAACTCGCGGGCGGCCTGGATCATGAAGTCCTCGTGGCCGAAGCTGTCGGCGAAGACGATGTTGCAGCCGTCGTCGGCGAGCTCAGCGGCGGCGTCGTAGCACTCCTGGCCCTCGGGGACGTTGGTGCGCAGGACGTACTGGTCCTCGGAGAGGCCCAGAGCCTCGCAGGCGGCCTTG
>DVOV01000030.1 GCA_018713375.1 Candidatus Scatomorpha stercorigallinarum
ATCCAAGCGCAGCTTGGCCGACCGTGCACTGCTTCGCTTTCGCTCGCGGCACTAACGTATAGTCGACCGACCGCCAGCGGCGCGAGCGAAGCGAAGCCAGGCTGCGATAAGGAGGCATCTGCCTACGGCCCGGTTTCCTGAAAGGTTTCCGACAGTGAGGCGCGCAGCGCAATTGCCAGCGGCCGGTGGCCGCCTTTGGAGTCTGAGGGGTTTCTTTTTGACAAGACAAAAAGAAACCCCTCAGTATTGGGTCGCAGGGACTTAAAGTCCCTGCATCCCCCGCCCGCGGGGCGGTATTCATCATTTATTTACAAATTCCTTGTATTTTCGCCGCCGATACCGTATAATAGGACTATTAAAAGTAAAGGAGGGGGCGGGGCGGTGGCAGCACAGCCAGAATACATCATTGAAATGCTCCACATCACCAAGGAGTTCCCGGGCATCATCGCCAACGACGACATCACCCTCAGGCTGAGGAAAGGCGAGATACACGCCCTTCTGGGCGAAAACGGCGCGGGCAAGAGCACGCTTATGAGCGTCCTCTTCGGCCTTTACAAGCCCGAGGCCGGGGAGATCCGCAAAAACGGCGAGGTCGTGAAGATCGACGACCCCAACGACGCCACGGCGCTCGGCATCGGCATGGTGCACCAGCATTTCAAGCTCATCGACGTCTTTACCGTGCTCGACAACATCATCCTCGGCGCGGAGACGACGAAAATGGGCTTCCTGCAACGCAGGGAGGCCCGCAAAAAGGTGGAAGAGCTCTCCGAGCGCTACGGCCTGCACGTTGACCTCGACGCCAAGGTCGAGGACATCACCGTCGGCATGCAGCAGCGCGTGGAGATACTGAAGATGCTCTACCGCGACAACGACATCCTCATCTTCGACGAGCCCACGGCCGTGCTCACGCCGCAGGAGATCGACGTGCTGATGGAGATCATGCGCGGCTTCGCGCGCGAGGGCAAGAGCATCCTCTTCATCTCCCACAAGCTCAACGAGATCATGGCGGTGTCGGACCGCGTGACCGTCCTGCGCAAGGGCCGCTGCATCGGCACAGTGGAGACCAAGGACACCAACAAACAGGCGCTCTCCAACATGATGGTCGGCCGCCCCGTGCAGCTGGAAGTCGTCAAGGGCCCCGCCAAGCCGAAGGAGACCGTGCTCAGTGTGAGGGGCCTCACCGTCCCCTCCCGCGTCCACAAGAAGGACGCCGTGCACGGCGTCAGCTTCGATGTGCGCGCGGGCGAGATACTCTGCATCGCCGGCATCGACGGCAACGGCCAGACGGAGCTCGTCTATGGCCTCACCGGCCTGGAAAAGGCCACGCACGGGCACGTTGAGCTCTGCGGGCACGACATCTCCCACGCCAGCATCAAAAAGCGCGGCGCGGACATGAGCCACATCCCCGAGGACCGGCACAAGCACGGCCTGATACTCGACTTCACGCTGGAGCAGAACCTGGTGCTGCAGCGCTATAAGGAAAAAGAGTTCCAGCACGCCGGCTTCATCGACTCCGGCAACGTGCGCAAATACGCCGAGCGGCTGATCGAGCAGTACGACGTGCGCTCCGGCCAGGGGCCCGTCACGGTCGTGCGCAGCATGTCCGGCGGCAACCAGCAGAAGGCCATCGTGGCCCGCGAGCTGGACCGCGAAAAGCCGCTCATCGTCGCCGTCCAGCCCACGCGCGGCCTGGACGTCGGCGCCATCGAGTACATCCACAGCCAGCTCGTCGCCGAACGCGACAAGGGGCACGCCATATTGCTCGTCTCCCTGGAGCTGGACGAGGTCATGAGCCTCTCCGACCGCATCCTCGTCATGTACGAGGGCGAGATCGTCGGCGAGTTCGACCCGAAGAAGGTCACGCTGGAGGAGCTGGGCCTCTACATGGCCGGCGCCAAGCGCGACAACGTCAACGCAGGGGGTGAGAGCGCATGAAAAACGGCAGGCTTTCCGACTTTATGGGCCGGGACGGGACGCGCACGGTCCTCTCTTCCATCGTCTCCATCCTCATCGGCCTGGTGGTGGGCGCCGTCATCGTGCTCATCGTCGGCCTCACGAGCGACAACCTGACGCTGAGCAGCGCCTGGGAGGGCATCCGCCTCATCTTCGGCGGCCTTTTCAGCACGGGGCGCGACAGCGCCGGCGCGCTCACCTTCGGCTTCAACCCCACGAACATCGGCAACATGCTCTTCCGTGCCACGCCGCTGGTGATGACGGGCCTCTCCGTGGCCGTCGCCTACAAGACCGGCCTTTTCAACATCGGCGCGCCGGGCCAGTACCTGATGGGCACCATGGCCAGTTTGATGCTGGCCCTCGGCATCCCCAGCGACGTCGTGCCCGCCGGCATCGTCTGGATCATCGCCTTCCTCGGCGGCATCCTCGCCGGCGCGCTCTGGGGCGCCATCCCCGGCCTGCTCAAGGCCCTGCTCAACATCAACGAGGTCATCGCCTGCATCATGACGAACTGGATCGCCGCCAACGTCGTCACCTGGGGCTTTGAGATCAGCAACTTCAAGAACCTCGTCGAGAGCACGAAGAGCTCCTATGTCTACAAGACCACCTTCAACGGCGTGCAGACGCCGAAGTTCGGCCTTGACGTGCTGTTCCCCAATTCGCAGGTCAACGGCGGCATCATCATCGCCATCATCATCGCCGTCCTCATGTACATCCTCATGAACAAGACGACGCTGGGCTATGAGCTCAAGGCCTGCGGCAGCAACCGCCACGCCGCGCGCTACGCCGGCATCAACGACAAGCGCAACATCGTCCTCTCCATGGCCATCGCCGGCGGGCTCGCCGGGGCGGGCGCCGCGCTCTACTACCTCTCCGGCAACACGGAGTTTTTCTGGAACACCTACACCTCCCTGCCCGCCACCGGCTTCAACGGCATACCCGTGGCCCTGCTGGCGGCCAGCAACCCCATCGGCGTGGTGTTCACCGGCATCTTCATGTCCATGCTGGACATCGCCGGCACGCAGCTCACCAGCCTCACGGCCTATAACGAGTACATAACGGACGTCATCATCGCCGTCATCGTCTACCTGAGCGCCTTCTCCCTGGTGATAAAGATGCTCATCAGCGGCCGCAAGAAGAAAAAGGCCGCAGCCCCGACGGCGGACAGCGCCACGGCGGCGGATCCGGCGGGCGCGGCCCCGGCGGAGGGAAACAACCCGCCGCCGGCGGCAGACGGCGGGAAAGGAGGCGGTAAGGCATGACGTTCCTTATCCAACAGACGCTGCTCTACGCCATACCGCTGATGATCGTGGCGCTGGCCGGCGTGTTCGCCGAGCGCAGCGGCATCATCAACCTGGCGCTTGAAGGTATCATGATCTTCGGCGCGTTCATCGGCGTGCTGTTCGTCAACATCGTGCAGCAGACGGATGTGTTCGTGGCCGCCAAGGAGGCCGACAACTGGATCGCCCTGCAGGGCCTGGAGATGCTGGCCATGCTGGCCGCGGCCGTGATGGGCGCCGTGTTCTCGCTGCTGCTCAGCTTCGCCTCCATCAACCTGCGCGCGGACCAGACCATCGGCGGCACGGCCCTCAACCTGATGGCCCCGGCCCTGGTGCTCTTCCTCGTGCGCATCATCGCCAACCAGAACACCCTGCGCATGGCCACCGGCGACGCGGCCAGCTGGTTCATGATCAAAAAGACCACGCTCGGCTATGAGCGCACGGCGGACCTGGGCTTCCTCGGCAACACCTTCATCGACAAGGTGTACATCGCCACCTACATCTGCATCATCGTCTTTATCATCCTCTCCATCATCCTCTATAAGACGCGCTTCGGCCTGCGCCTACGCTCCTGCGGCGAAAACCCGCAGGCGGCGGATTCGCTGGGCATCAACGTCTACAAGATGCGCTACATCGGCACCACCATCTCCGGCGCGCTGGCCGGTATGGGCGGGTTCGTCTACTCGCTCACCACGGCCAACTGCACGGCGAACGGCGACGTGGCCGGCTTCGGCTTCCTCGCCCTGGCGGTGATGATCTTCGGCAACTGGAAGCCGCTGAACATCGCCGGCGGCGCGCTGCTCTTCGGCCTGTTCAAGTGCATCGCGGCCAGCTACCCGAGCATCGACATCAACGGCGACGGGGTCTTCCTCCTCAACGAGCTGGGGCTCAGCCCGCACTTCTACCGGCTGCTGCCCTACCTCATCACGCTGCTGGTGCTCGCCTTCACCTCCAAGAGCTCCCGCGCTCCGAAGGCGGAGGGCGTGCCTTACGATAAGGGCAAAAGGTGAAAAATACGAGGGGGACCGGGGGTCCCCCTCGTAGGCTCCCCCTCGCGCCGCACGGCGGCGCGGTTGCGCCTCAAAGGCGCAAGATAAGGTATCGCCCCGAGGCAAAGCCCCGGGGCGATTTTGTCCGCCCTATGCGGGCGGCCATTCCTATGCTTGCGGCGTTGGGTGCCACTGACTTGACAGGGTTTTTCTAAGGTGTCCCATTTTGCTTAAGCAAAATGGGACTTAAATACGCCGCCCGCGCTG
>DVOV01000031.1 GCA_018713375.1 Candidatus Scatomorpha stercorigallinarum
GCACTCCTACCGCGACCTCCCGATGCGCGTGGGCGAGCTCGGCATAGTCCACCGCCACGAGCTGAGCGGCGCTCTGCACGGCCTCTTCCGCGTGCGCTGCTTCACCCAGGACGACGCGCACATCTTCATGACCCCCGAGCAGATGAAGGACGAGATCAAGGGCGTCGTCAAGCTGTTCGACGAGGTCTACTCCACCTTCGGCCTCAAGTATGAGATCGAGCTCTCCACCATGCCGGAGGACCACATCGGCACGGTCGAGCAGTGGGAGCACAACCAGGAGATACTGAAGGAAGCCATCACGGAGATGGGCAAGAGCTTCACCATCAACGAGGGCGACGGCGCTTTCTACGGCCCGAAGCTGGACTTCCACCTCTCCGACAGCATCGGCCGCACCTGGCAGTGCGGCACCATCCAGCTGGACAGCCAGCTGCCCGAGCGCTTTGAGCTCGAGTATGTGGGCGAGGACGGCGCCAAGCACCGTCCCGTGATGATTCACCGCGTGGTGCTGGGCAGCATCGAGCGCTTCATCGGCGTCATCACCGAGCACTTTGCCGGCGCCTTCCCCACCTGGCTGGCGCCCGTGCAGGTGAAGGTCATGCCCATCACCGACCGCACGGCCGAATACGCGAAAAAAGTGGCCGCGGAACTGGAAAGCGCTGGCGTGCGCGTGGAGACCGACCTGCGCAACGAGAAGATCGGCTACAAGATCCGCGAAGCCCAGAGCAAAAAGATCCCCTATATGCTTATAGTCGGCGACAAAGAGGCCGAGGCCGGCACCGTCTCCGTCCGCACGCGCGCGGGCGGCGACCTTGGCGCCGTGGCGCTCGCGGAGTTCCAGGCGAAGCTCCTGGAGGAGATCCGCACACGCAGCCTCGGCTGATAAGAAAGGAGAAATACCTTACGATGAAGAAATTCCTCTGCGCCATACTCTGCCTCACGCTGCTGCTGGGCGTTTCCGCTTGCGGCAATGAGAACGAGGACCCAGAAGCGGCCGAGACCCCGGAGATCGAGCTGCCCGACGTGGTCGTGTCTGAGAGCGACATCGTCTACGCCTCCCCCACGCCGACGCCCGAGCCGGAGGCGATAGAGAACCTTGCCGTCTGCGGCATCAACCTCATCCGCGACGGCCAGCTCACCGGCCTTGGCTTCGGCGGCGCCGAATACGCCGACGGCGTGCTCAAGCTGACGGACGCCGTCCTCAGCTCCAGCGATGAGAACGAGCCCGTCATCAGCTACTCCGGCGGCGAGCTGGAGATCGTGCTCGAGGGCGTGAACACCATCGAGGCCACCAACGGCGCGGCTGTGATCAGCTGCGCGGGCGATGAGGGCAACGTCACCATCAGCGGCAGCGGCAGCCTTACCGCCACCGCGGCGGACGCGGCGGCCATCTCCCTGCCCGGTACGCTCACCATCTCCGCCACCGTGGACGTCACCGGCGCGCCGGCGGCGGACTGCCAGGAGGTCCTGGCCGGCGAAGGCGCCGAGCTGAGCGAGAACAGCGAGGGCCACATCGTGGCCTACGCCGAGACCGCGGCCCTTTGATGTAAGTTATTCCCAGAATAAAAAAGCCCGCCCCCTCGTATCCTTGCGGTACGAGGGGGTTTTCATATGACCGAAAGAAAAAAGCTCATCCTGGCCCTGACGGCGATATTCACGCTCAATATCCTGCTCATCGCCCTGGCCCAGGCGGCCAGCGCCGCCACCTATGACCGCGGCTCCTCCGGCGAGCTGGTGCGGGAGATGCAGCGGCGGCTGAAGGAGTGGGGCTATTACGACGGCGCGGTGGACGGCGTCTTCGGCGGCGAGACCGAGGAGGCGGTGGAGGAGTTCCAGCGCGTGAACGGCCTGGAGGTGGACGGGCGTGTGGGCCCGGCCACGCTGACGGCCCTGGGCCTTCCCGCGGGCGGGCAGCAGGAGGGCGCCTCCGGCGGCAACCTGGCGCTGCTGGCGCGGCTGATATCCGCCGAGGCGCGCGGCGAGCCCTATGTGGGCCAGGTGGCCGTGGGCGCGGTGGTGATGAACCGCGTGGAGCACCCGTCCTTCCCCAACGATATCGCGGGGGTCATCTATCAGCCGGGGGCCTTCTCCTGCCTGCAGGACGGCCAGTGGGACGAGCCCGTGGCCGACAGCGCCTACCGCGCGGCGCGCGAGGCCCTCGCCGGGGCCGACCCCACGGGCGGCGCCATCTATTACTTCAACCCGCAGACGGCCACCAGCGAGTGGATCTGGTCGCGGCCGGAGATATTGACCATCGGCAACCACCGCTTCTGCGCCTAAGCGCCCGCCAGGGGGACGAGCCCCTCCGGCGTCAGCAGCAGCGCGCGCGAGCAGACCTCGCAGATGAATTTGCGGTCGTGCGAGACGGCGATGACGGCCCCGGGGAAGGCCCTCAGCGCGCGGCGCAGCACCGGCCCGGAGAGCGGGGAGAGGTTGCGCGTGGGCTCGTCGAGCACCAGCACGTTCGCGCCGGAGAGCGCGAGCGAGGCGAGCAGGAGCTTCGCGCGCTGCCCGCCCGAGAGCCCGGAGGCCGGGCGGGACATCTCGTCCGTGGTGTAGCGCAGGCTGCCCAGCAGCTCGCGCACGCGCTCCTCCTCTGTGCGGGAGCCGGAGCGGTTAAGGAGCTCGACCGGCGTTTTCGAGAGGTCCACGGTGTCGGCGTAATCCTGCGGCATATAGGCCGCACGGATGTCCCGCCGCTCCGCCAGGGCGGAGGCAATCAGGCGCAGGAGGGTGGTTTTCCCCGCGCCGTTGGGGCCGGCGATGCAGATTTTTTCCGGCCCAAAGAGCTCAAGGCGCACATCCCGCGCAAGGACGCGCCCGCCGGCGGCAAGCTCGGGCAGCTCAAAGCCGAGCACGCGCTTCCCGCGCGGGACCGAAGCCGTCTCCGGGAAGGAGAGGAACACGGGCTCCTCAATTTCGGGCAGGGCGGTGAGCTTTTCGCGTTCGCGCTCAAAGCGCCGGCCCATGGACTGCACGGCGTGCATTTTCTTCTTCAAAAGCCGGCCGGAGTGCGGGTCCTGCCGCGTAAGCGCGGCCTGGTCGTGCTCCACCTTCTGGCGGATGCGGCGGAAGCGCTCCATCTGGGCGTTGAACTCCTCGCGCTCCTTGCGGGCCGTCTGCTCCTGGCGCTCGAGCGCGCGGGAGCGCGCGGCGACGTATTCGCCGTAGGGCAGGCGGGACACCGTGGAGCGCGGCAGCGTTTTGCGCCGCAGCAGCTCCAGGTGCAGCACCATCGTCGAGCAGCGCTCCAGCAGCGCCTCGTCGTGGGAGACGAAGAGCGCCGGCTTGCCGCAGCCGAGGAGGAAGTCCTCCAGCCACTCCAGCGCGGACAGGTCGAGGTCATTCGTCGGCTCGTCCAGCAGCAGCACGTCCGGCTCCGCGGCGAGCACGCGCGCCAGGCGCAGCTTCACCCGCTCGCCGCCGGAGAAGGAGCCCAGCGGCCTTTGTAGGGCAAACGCGCCCGCCGGCAGGCCCAGCGAGCGCTCCAGCGCCGCGCGCTCGCGGCCGTTCAGAGCGCGGAAGGCCGCCGAACGCGCGAGATATCCCGCCGCCGGCAGGGCCAGCTCGCTCTCGTCCGCCTCCTGCGGGAGATAGCCGGGGCGGTCGCCGCCGAAGGAGAAGCTGCCCGTGTATTCGGCGTAGGGCTCGACCAGCGCGGGGTCGTAGAGCAGCTTCAAAAGCGTGGATTTGCCGTTGCCCTCCTCGCCAACAACGGCGCAGCGCTCGCCGGGGCCGAGGTTCAGGCTGAGGTGGGAAACTATCGTGCGCAGGTCGCGCCTGCACGTTATGCTGAGGTCATTTATGGTAAGCATACAGCGTCAGCTCCTTTGATCGTGATTTCCGCGCCCGGGCGGCAGGCTTCACGCGCGCGGTGAAGCACGAAAAAACGCCCGCCCCATTACCGGGTGCGGACGCGCAGAAAGAGCCCACGCCATATAGTGAGGGCGCAGGTCGATGCGTCGTCTGATCTCGGCATGGGTACAGAGCGCGCCGGGGGCGCGCCGGTTGTTCACAGGCCAAAATCAGATTATTTCCGCATCTTCCCACCCTTTTCCTCAGTTTGAGTCCATGATACCACGGCCGCGCCGCGGCGTCAAGTTACAGGGGCTTTACAAATTTCCCGGATGTGGTAAACTGTCATCCGGGTGATAATATGCAGAAAAAAGCTCTCGTCACGGGCTCCTCGCGCGGGATAGGCGCGGCGACGGCCCGCGCGCTCGCCGCGGCGGGCTGGCGGGTAACGATAAATTACATCCAGAGCCGCGAAAAGGCCGAGGCCCTGGCCGCCGAACTGGGCACGGAGGCCGTGCGCGCGGACGTCTCCGACAGCGCGCAGGTGCGCGCCATGTTCGAGGCGGCGGGCCCGTTCGACCTGCTCGTCTGCAACGCGGGCATAGCCTGGTCCGGCCTGCTGACGGATATGACGGACAGCGAGTGGAGGCGCATAATCGACGTGAACCTCGGAGGTGCGTTCAACTGCTGCCGCGAGGCCATACCCCACATGGTGCATGAAAAGCGCGGATGCATTTTGTGCATGTCGTCCATACTCGGCGTGTACGGCGGCTCCTGCGAGACGGCCTATTCCGCCACCAAGGGCGGCATCATCGCCTTCGTCAAGGGCCTGGCCAAGGAGCTGGGGCCCTCCGGCATCCGCGTGAACGCCATCGCCCCCGGCTCCATTGACACGGACATGCTCTCCTGCTTCACGGCGGAGGACAAGCAGGCCATGGCCGACGCCAGCGCCCTCGGCCGCATCGGCCGCCCGGAGGACATAGCCG
>DVOV01000032.1 GCA_018713375.1 Candidatus Scatomorpha stercorigallinarum
GTTGTCGCGCAGGTTATCCTTTTTCAGTCCCTTGTAACCCTTGTACCGCCGCGTGGTCATGCCCGACCAGGCCTTGCTTATCTCGTCGGTCAGCTCGTTGCGTATCCGTATCGAGAGCAGCCGCTGATGCACCCACTCCTCGCTGCAGCCCTTATATGTACCCCCGCATTTATTGATTCATTATACCCCGTTTTACCCGAAATCTCAATGTTTATCTAACTTTTTTGCCCGGATCCTGCATGGCGCGACAAAGGCCCGGACGCTGTGGCGTATACGCACCCAATCTGGTATAATGCGCTTAACTCACGATGCCCGCGCGACGGGATGCCGGGCCGGCGGGCATGTGTCCCGCCGCGCGGATGAGCAGCGCCGGGGAGGTTGGATGCGGCCCGCCGGGATGAAATGGCAAAAGGGCTTCCGGGAGAGGATCATCTCACGGAAGCCCTTTTTGGCGCCAGGCTGTGGTCAAAACGGCCGCGGTGCTCGCCGTTTTTTACCACGTTACACCTCCACCTCCAGGCCGTCGTGGGCGGGGATGAGGCCGCGGGGGGCGCAGTAGCGCTCCAGCTCGGACTGCGTTACGCAGCCGTTGTGGCTGAAATGGCTGAGGATGCAGCGCGTGCCCGGCCCGGCGCTGCCCAGCTCGCGCAGGCGGGCGAGGAAGCGCTCCGCTTCGCCGAGGCCCATGTGGTTTTCGCTGCTGGGGAAACGGCCCGTGGTGGCGTCCAGGCTCACGGCGTCGAAGCGCTGGGCGGCCAGCAGCCGCCAGGACTCCGGCGGAAGGCGGATGCCTGTGTCGTGCGCGTAGAGCAGCGTCTTGCCGCCCTTTTTGCAGATGTAGATGAGGCACTCCTCGGCCGGGTCGTGGTCTGCGGGCACGGCCGTGATCTCCCACTCGACGCGGCGCACGCTCTCGCCGCCGCGGATGACGTGGACGCGCACAAAGCGCGCCATATCCCGCTCGCAGGCTTCGTTGGGGCAGAGCTCGCGCCGGTAACTCGCGAGCACGGCCTCGTTGCCGTAGACGTCCAGCAGGCCCTCCGCACCGTGCTGATAGATGTCCAGGCGCTCGGAGAGCCCGGCGGGATACCAGTGGTCGGAGTGGCTGTGCGTGACGAGCAGGGTGTGGAGCCTGCCCAGATAGAGCCCGTGTAGCAGGCAGTGGTAGTAGGTGTCCGGCGGGAAGTCGATGAGCAGTTCGCCGTCCACGAGCAGCTGCGCGCGCGAGCGCACTTCGCGCCCGCCCACGCGGCGGGCGTTCTCGCAGATGGCGCAGTTGCAAAAGGAGGCGGGCAGCCCCTCCGCCGCCGCCGTGCCCAGGTAAAGCAGTTTCATGTGTGTGGCCTCCGTTTGCGCTGGATGCCGTGAAAGGCGGCTCAGCCCTCTGTTTCTACGATCATCTCAATCTCTACCGGGATGTCAAAAGGCAGGACGCTCACGCCAATTGCACTGCGGGCATGCCTGCCACGCTCGCCGAATACTTCCACCAACAGGTCGGATGCGCCGTTGACTACGGCTGGTTGCTGTGTGAAGTCCGGGGCGGAGGCAACGAAGGCAAGCAGTTTTACAAAGCGTTTTACCCGATCAAGGTCGCCAAGCTCCTGCTTGAGCTGACCGAGCAGTGCGAGCATGGCGGCTCTCGCGGCATTATAGCCCTCTTCCACAGTCAGCTCCGAGCCCAACTTGCCCTGGTAGAGAGGCGTGCGGCCAGACATCGGGCCGCAGCCAGAAAAATACAGCATGTTCCCCACGCGCTGTACACAGACGTAATTTGCCACAGCGTCATTTGCGTCAGGCAGTGCGATGCCCAATTCAGCAAGGCGATTTTCCGTTACCGACATGGCTGCCTCCTTATTCCACGGTTTCCAGTATCTCCGTGAGCAGGCGGTATACCTTGCCGACGGAGGATATTTGCATGGCTTCTTCGGTGGAGTGAGCGCCCGGAGTGTTGCACCCGAGGGCAATGGCGTCCACCTCGCGGCCCTGCTGCCTGAACTTGGCAAAGAATGTGGCCACTTCCACACCTGCATGTATGGCAATGGTCTGCGGCGGCGCGCCGTTCTGCTTTTCGTACACGCGGCATGCCACGTCGCGTATGGGCGATACGGGGTCGTACTCCCAGGAGCCAATACGCCGCTCAGTGACGAGCTCCGCGCCGAAGAGCGAGCAGAGCATGCGGTATTTGTTCAGCAACTGGTCATGGCGGTATTCAAGGTTGCTGCGGATGCTCATCACCAGGTGCAGCGCACCGTCCTCCTCGGTCAGCGATCCAAGATTGGATGAGCTCTCCGCCAGCGTACAGGGCACATCGTATACCGTGTACATGCCCACGGGAGCTGTGTACAACAGGCCGATGAGGCCATCCCTCACCCGCTCGGCGAGCGCCGTTTCGCCGCCGGCGAGCTGGCGTTCGCTTATGGACAGCAGCATGTCTGGGTCTGTGCGCTTATAGGTGGAGCAGATCTTCTCCTTAGCCGACTCGAAAGCGGCCAGCAATTCGCCTGAGCGCGCCGACTCACAGCAGAGCTCGGCTCCCGAGACCGTGCTGATGACGTTGAAGAGACCCTCCCCGCGTACAGAAAGAAGCTCGTATGGTACGGCCTGGCGCAGTTCAAAGAGCAGCTCGCCAAGGACGGCCACGGCGTTAGCGCGGCCCTGGTGTATCTCCTCTCCGCTGTGCCCGCCCTTCATGCCGCTCAGGGAGAGCGTGAAGGCCGCCTTGCCCTCAGCCGCGCCGACGGGGACGCGTTCCGCCGGCATGTCGATACGGTTTATGCTGATGCCCGCGCAGGAGACAAGGAAGGCGTCGTCCCGGAACACGTCGAGGTTTATCATGTGATCGGCGTCCGGCCAGCGGTAATCCATTTTTTCCGCGCCCGTGCAGGCGACTTCTTCTATAGTGGTGAAGAGGACCTGCAGCGGAGGGTGCTTCACTGTTTTAGAGTCCAGGATGGCCATTATCATTGCCACTCCGGAGCCGTTGTCCGCACCCAGGGTCGTGTGCCTGGCGCGTATCCAGTCCCCGTCTACATAGAGCTGCAGCCCGTCGCGCTCGAAGTCAAAGTCAAAGCCCTCGTCTTTTTTGCAGACCATGTCCATGTGCGCCTGCAACATGATCTTGGGCCGGTTTTCATAGCCGGGCGTGGCAGGCACCTCAATGGCCAGATTCCAGGTTTCGTCCTGCCTCACAGCGTATCCGCGCTCTTCTGCGAAGCGCTTCAAATAGTCGCTTATTTGCTTTTCGTGGAATGTGCCGTGTGGTATGCGGCAGATCTCCTCAAACCAATACAATACTTCCCTGGGCTCCAGCCCGGCAAGGACACGCTTTTCCATTGTACAGCCCCCTTTCAGTCCATAAGCGCGTATTTTGCGCTCTCTTCGGCGTGTATCAGCGCCGTGTCGTACACGGGAAGTACGCTGTGCTCCTGCTGTATCAACAGGCCTATTTCCGTGCAGCCGAGTATCACGCCCTGCGCCCCACGATCTTTCAGCTTGCGTATCTCTTCCTGATAATAGCGGCGCGAAACCTCGCGGATATTGCCAAAGGCAAGCTCTTCATCGATGATGCGGTGTATTTCCCCGCGCGCCTCCGCTTCAGGGATGATCGAAGTGATACCGCGGCGGCTGAGGATAGACTTGTAGAAGTCTTTTTCCATGGTAAACTTTGTCCCCAGCAGGCCCACTGTGTGTATGCCGTCCGCCAGCAGACGGTCAGCAGTGACGTCCGCGATGTGCAGCAAGGGCAGCCCGGAGGCTTCGATTTGCGGCGCCACGATGTGCATGGTGTTCGTGGCCAGCACCAGGAAATCCGCGCCCGCGCGCTTCAGCGCCTGTGCGGCCGCACCCAGCACTTCCGCTGCGCGGTCCCAGTCGCCGCTGCGGTGTGTCTCCACTATGTCCTGGAAATCCACACTGTAGAGTATGCAGCGCGCGCTGTGGTGGTCGCCCAAGGCCTTGTTGATATAGCTGTTTATGACTTGGTAGTAAGTTACCGTGGACTCGCAGGCCATACCCCCGAGTATACCTATCGTTTTCATGCTGTCTGCGCTCCTTTCATGTATGGCACGTGCCGGGCTGGCGGATCACGCTATATAACAGTTTACTTATAAAAAGCGCGAAAGTCAACTTGAACGAAGTTAGTAGGAAATTAAAAACCGCCCCCAGCGAGAGACTCGCCAGGAGCGGAAAAAAGGGGCTATGTGAAGCGCTGATGATTTATTGATATTATGATATCACATAGCGCCTGGAGATGCAAGAAAAATCTTTCCCGCGGACGGTATAATTTTTACAATGGGTTTTAGAAATCAATGGGAATAAGTGGCGGTTTCATACGGCAAAATGTCACAAATTTGAGGCAGTAAAAATGTAATAGTCACCGAAAAATAAGGAATAACAGAGTTTTGCTCAAAAGGGGAAGACGCCAACATGTTTAGTACATTATACTGACAGCGCAGCAACAAAATGTAAACAAGGCGCGGCGTTGCCGTGCCTTAATTTTTATAAGGAGGAAAAAACATGAAAAAAGTTAAGAGGCTGCTGACCGCTGCGATGGCGGTGGCGCTGGCGTTGCTGTGGTTGCCGGCGGGCGTTATGGCGGACGAAAGCGGGTCTGTCACGCTGCAGCTGGGGCCGCCGGACTGGACGATATACTGGGAAGATGCGGGATTTTACATGGGCGAAGGCTACTACGTGCCCGCGGGGACGGAGACGGTGGAACTGCCGGCGATGGAACCCCCCCTTGACTATTTTGGCGAGGTGTGGGTGACGGTGTACGACAGCGAGTACAACATCCTCACGGAGAGCGAGGCCTTTGAAGTGGAGCTGGGCGCTGCGGCGCTGCCGCCCTTTACGCTGGAGTTTGAGAACGGCATCGAGGCGGGGCGGTACGAGCTGAACACGCCGATGGGCATCATGGCGGTGCCGCTGGTCGCAACGGAGGAGCCGGTCATCACGTCGGCGGTGCTGAAGGGGCCGGATGTTGAGGGGAACTACGAACTGGAAATGGAAGTGGAACGATATGACGGCTCGGCAGAGCTTTTTTCTTTTGGCACGAATGGAACACACGGAAGCGTGGTAATTATTGATACGTCGGAGGAACGGCTTGGGGGCCTGACGAGGCTCACGTTCACGCTGCCGCCGGAGGCTGCGGAGGGGAAGCTGACGGTGGCTTACGGCGGCGGGGCGCTGTACAGCGCGGCGCATTACATAGCGCTCGCGCCGGCAGACCTGGCATTGAGCGCGCCGCAGGGGCTGAGCGGCGCGGTGGAGGCCGGGGAGAGCGTCGCCGTGAGCGCGAAGGTGAGCGGCGAGCCGGTGAAAGCCTGCCTCGACTGGCGCGCAGAGGGTGAAGAATACTGGAACAAACAGGAAATAAGTATAAATGACGGCGCCATCGAGGGCACATGGGAGACGTCCGGCATGGCGGCCGGGAGATATGAGCTGCGGCTGCGCGCGGAGGATGCGCAGGGCGCGGTGGCCGTGACGGCGACGGGGATCATTACCATCAGCGAGCGCGAGGAGCCGGAGGTGACGCCGCCGCCGCCGCAGGAGAGCGGCCCGCCGGAGACGGACGGCGACCCCGACGAAACGCCGGAGCCGTCAGAGACGCCTGCGCCGTCAGAAACGCCCGCGCCGTCAGAAACGCCGGAGCCGTCAGAAACGCCGGAGCCGTCGGAAACGCCCGCACCGTCGGAGACACCGGCGCCCACGCCCGGGCAGGTCGTCGAGGAGGACGGCTCCGTCGTTATAACGACGGTTGACCGCGCCACTGGCGCGGTCAACGTGAGCACCACTTACCCCGACGGCGGCGTGAAGAGTGTGACCACGCGCGGCGGCGAGGTGTTCACCACGGAGCTGCTGCCGGACGGCAGCTACCGCGAGAGCCGCGAGAAGGCCGGCGAGGGCGCGACGGTCTATCTGCGCCAGGCGGGCGGCACGGAGATCACGGTGGTGACTGCGGCGGACGGTGCAATGAGTGAGACGGTGGAAAATACTGACGGCAGCGTCTCCCTCACGGAGACAGACGCGGAGGGCTCAAAGACGGTGACGGAGAGGCACAGCACGGGCCTGGAAAGGCGGAAATACGAAGGCGTGGACGGGGATAAATGGCAGATAGAGGAATGGGAGGACGAGATAAGCTTTGAGGAGGAGACGGCGGAGGGCGTGAAGGTGACGGCGGAAGGCGAGGAGGGCGGAGCCTACTCCGCGGAGGTGAAACTGCCGCGAAAGCTGTCGCGCGCATACGTCCGCGTGCCCTGCCCGGCGTGGCTGAGCGGCACGGTGACGGCCACGATCAACTATGGCAACGGCCAAAACAGCGTGGTAACGGCCCGTTCGGACGGGGAATGGATATACGTCACGGTGGAGGCGGACGCGGGGATCGAGTTCGCCTCGGGCGGCGTGTTCTCAGACCTTGAGGAGGGCGCGTGGTACGCCGAGAGCGTGGCCTGGGCGGCGTCGGCGGGGCTGACGTCGGGGCTGTTCGGCGATGAACTGGGCCCTGACCTTGCCAGCCAGCGCGGACTGACGGTGACTTTCCTGTACCGGGCGCTGGGGCGGCCGAAGACGCTCTCGACGGCGAGCCCGTTTTACGATGTCCTGCCAGGAAGTTACTGCTACGAGGCGGTGAGATGGGCGGTCTCGACAGGGGTGACGACGGGCAAGACGGAGACGGAGTTCGCCCCGGAGGGGCTGTGCACGCGTGCCCAGGCGCTGACGTTCCTCTACCGCGCGGCGGGGCGGCCGCGGCCGGAGAACGCAGTGTACCCGTTCACGGACGTGCCGGCGGACGCTTATTACAAGGAGGCGATGCTGTGGGCGGTGGAACAGGGGATAACGACGGGCACGTCGCCGACGACGTTCTCGCCGGACCTGCCCTGCACGCGGGCGGAGGTGCTGACGTTCCTCTACCGCACCCTGCCCCTGCTCGCCAAAGCCGGCTGGGAGGTGTGAGAGCGGGACACAAAACGCGCCT
>DVOV01000033.1 GCA_018713375.1 Candidatus Scatomorpha stercorigallinarum
ACCGTGCACTGCTTCGCTTACGCTCGCGGCACTAACAATCATCATCCCGTCAGCGGCGCGAGCGAAGCGAAGCCTTCCGCGGTCGGCGTTGAGCAAAGCCATCCGACACCGGGATGACCACCCGAAAGTCAATCATCACCCATACTAACGGGCAGATTTTACCTCCCGACAAGCACCAAAGCGGTTTTCTCTTTGGAGTCTGAGGGGTTTCTTTTTGACAAGACAAAAAGAAACCTCTCAGAAGGGTCTTGCAGAGGCCTTCGTCCCTGCATCCCCCTCCCTGCGGGCGGGCCGCAGGCAATTGCATCCAAGCGCAGCTTGGTCAGAAGATGGGCACCACGGCGCCGCTGTAGGTGCTCTCGATGAACTCGCGGCAGGTCTCGCTGGTGAGGGCGCTGACGAGCGCCTGGGTCTTTTCGCTCTCCAGGTCGTCGGGGCGCACGGCGACGATGTTGGCGTAGGTCTGGGCGGCGTCGCTGGCGGCGTCCTCGCTGGCAAGGGCGTCGTTGCCGGTGAGTCCGGCCTGCAGGGCGTAGTTGCCGTTGATGATGCCGAAGGCCACGTCGGGCAGGGAATTGGGGATGTTCTCAGCGGCCATCTCCAGGATGTCCAGATTCAGGGGGTTCTCGGCGATGTCGAGGACGGTGGCGTTGGAGCTGGCGTTGATGCCCTCCTTGAGCGTGATGTAGCCCTCGTCCTGCAGCAGGAGCAGGGCGCGCGTCTCGTTGGAGCCGTCGTTGGGGATGGCGATGGTGTCGCCCTCGGCCAGCTCGTCCAGGCTGCTCTTCGCGCCCGGATAGATGCCCATCGGCTCGTAGTGGATGGCCGCGGCGCTGGCCAGGTCATAGCCGTGCTCGGCGTTGAAGGTCTCCAGGTACGGCCCGTGCTGGAAGTAGTTGGCGTCCAGGCTGCCGTCGTTGAGGGACTCGTTGGGCAGGACATAGTCGGTGTACTCCACGATCTCCAGCTCATAGCCCTGGGCCTCGATCTCGCCGCGGACGGCCTCCAGTATCTCCGCGTGCGGCGTGATGGACGCGCCCACCGTGATCACCTTGTCGCCCTCGCTCCCGCAGCCCGCCAGGGCCCCCAGGCACAGTACAGCCGCCAGAGTTATCGCAACGATCTTCTTCATTTTTGTTCTCCCTTTCAATTTAATAATGTAGTGGTAATCGATTATTTAATATAGGTATGTCCCGGCCGCTCATTTGATGCGCCGGTCGCTCAGCCGCGCGCCGCGGGTGCCCGCCTCCTGCAGCACCTGCACGAAGACGACGATGACGACGATCATCACGAACATCACGGTGTAGTTGCTGCGGTAGTGGCCGTAATTGATGGCCAGCGCGCCCAGCCCGCCGCCGCCGTTGATGCTGGCCATGGCGCTGTAGCCGAGGATGGTGGTGGCCGAGAGGGCCGCGCCGTTGATGAGCCCGGGCCGGGCCTCCGGCAGCAGCACCTTGGTGATGATCTGCCAGTTGCTCGCGCCCATAGAGAGGGACGCTTCCACAACGCCCCGGTCCACCTCCTTTGCCGAGGATTCGACCATGCGCGCCACGAAGGGGAAGGCGGAGACCGTCAGCGGCACGATGGTCGCCGGCGAGCCCACCGTGGTGCCCATCACCAGGCGCGTCAGGGGGTTGAGGAAAAACAGCAGCAGTATGAAGGGCACGCTGCGCAGGAAGTTCACCACCGCGCCCAGCACCGCGTTCAGCGTGCGCATGGGGCGGATGCCGTCCCGGTCCGTCACCACCAGCACGAGCCCCAGCGGCAGGCCGATGACATAGGCGAACAGCGTGGTGGCCGCCACCATGTAAAAGCTCTCCCAAAGGGCCTGCGGCACCAGGGGCAGTATCTCCGAGATGCTCATTTCACTGCGCCTCCTTCGTGTAGCTTATGCGCTGGTCGTGCAGCCAGCGCTTCATTTTTTCCGCCGTCCGGCCGTCGCTGGGCAGCTGCAGCACCGTGTGCCCGTAGAGCCGCCCCTCGATCACGCGCGTGTCGGCATAGACGATGCTCACCGGCGCGCCGCAGGAGAGGATCATGTCCGCGATGATGGGCCGGTCGGTGGTCTCTCCGTCAAAAGCCAGGCGCAGCAGCTCGCCGCGGCACTCGTCAACGGCGGTGCGCGCGCCGTCCTCGCTGAAGCCCTCCAGCTTGCCGCTGCGGCTGGGGAGGACGAGTTTCTTGGCCGCCTCCGTCTGCGGGTGGAGGAACACCTCCTTCACCTCGCCCAGCTCCGCGATGCGGCTGTCGGCGATGATGGCCACGCGGGAACAGATGCGCTCCACCACGCGCATCTCGTGCGTGATGACCACGATGGTCACGCCCAGCGAGCGGTTGAGCTCGCGCAGCAGCTCCAGTATGCTCTCGGTGGTCGTGGGGTCCAGCGCGCTGGTGGCCTCGTCGCAGAGCAGCACTTTGGGGTCGCTCGCCAGCGCGCGGGCGATGGCCATGCGCTGCTTCATGCCGCCGGAGAGCTGCGCGGGATAGGCCCCCTCGCGCCCGGCCAGGCCCACCGTTGCCAGCAGGGCGCGCGCCCTCTCGTCAGCCTCCGCGCGCTTCACATGCGCCAGCTCCAGCGGGAAGCGCACGTTCTCCAGCGCCGTGCGCTGCATCAGCAGGTCGAAGCCCTGGAAGATCATGCCGATGTTCCGCCGCGCCGCGCGCAGCTCCTTCGGCTTCAAGCGCGTGAGGTCGGCCCCCGCCACGGTGACGCTGCCGCTGTCCGGCCGCTCGAGCAGGTTCATGCAGCGCACGAGCGTGCTCTTCCCCGCGCCGGAAAGGCCGATAACGCCGAAGATCTCCCCCTCCTCGATGTCCAGGCTGACGTCGTTGAGGGCCGTCACCGCCGCAGCGCCGCTGCCGAAGGCCTTTGTCAGGCCGCGTATCTCGATAAGTGCCATGTGCTCGCCCCTTTGGCAAAAAATAAAGCCCCTGACGCATAGATATGCGTCAGGGGCGCAGTTACAAAAGCGCGTTACCACCCTGCTTCACCCGCGCCTCGCGGCGGCGGGCCTCATGAGGTACCATCATACCCCGGCTGCTGTAACGGGCGCACCCGTCGCGGACTCACTCGCTGCTCGCCCGCGCGACTCCGGAACCATGTTCACCCGGCTCCCCCGCGCCCCATTCCCACTCTCTGAGGCTCACTGTGCCGTTCCTTCCGGGTTACTCTTTCCTTCGCTGTCTTTGTGCTGTGGAAGCTGTGCATTCAGCATAACCCAGCCGCCCTGCCAAAGTCAAGGCGGCATTTTGAATAAATATCCCGCCGCCTCCCCGCAAAATTTCTGCGTATGCACCAATTTACCCCGCCGCTGCGCGCCCCACTGTTGGAAGCCTTTCGGTAGACCGGCGCGCAGCGCAACCGCCTCCTTATCGCAGCCTGGGCCTCCCCTGCCGTGCAGGGGAGGTGGCGCCTGCGTAGCAGGCGACGGAGGGGTGTTGAAGGTTTGCGCATCTTATCAAAGAACCGCAGACTTTCGGCACCCCTCCGGCCGCGCTTGCGCGCGTCCACCTCCCCTACAAGTAGGGGAGGCTTTTACGTCGCGTAGGACAAAAGCCGGGGAGCGAGAGCTCCCCGGCTTTTCTGTTATATGTTTCTGCAAACTTGCCGTAGACCGGCGCGCAGCGCATCTGCCTCCAGGCGCAGCCTGGCTTTGGGCAAGACCAAAGAAATGGGGGTGGCAATTGGGTCGCAGGGACCTTAAGTCCCTGCATCCCCTCCCTGCGGGCGGGCCGCAGGCAACTGCCCCCGGCCGCTGGCCGGTCAGAGGAGGGCGGCGATGGGGAGCAGGAGGGCCAGGAGGGCGATGTTGGCGGCGGTGAAGCAGAGGAAATAGCGCCCGCGCTGCTCGGGATAGGCCCCGGCCACCTGGCGGTAGGAGATGAGGCTGGCCATGGAGGCGATGAGCGTCCCCAGCCCGCCGAGGTTGCAGCCGACGATGAGGTCGGCCCAGTCCTGGGTGAAGCCGGCCAGCAGCAGCGCGGCGGGCACATTGCTTATCAACTGGCTGGCCAGCACGGCCGCCAGCTCCTCGCGGCCGGAGATGAAGGCCGAGAGCGCGCCGCGGAAGGCGTCCATGCGGCCCAGGTTGCCGATGAAGATGAAAAACGCCACAAAGGTGCCCAGCAGCGAGTAGTCCACCGCGCGCAGCAGCGGCCTGTCGCAGAGCAAAAGAAAGGCCAGCGCCACCGCCGCCACCGCCAGCGGCGGCAGCACGTCGAAAAGCGCGAGCAGGCAGAGCGCAAAGAGCGCCGTGCAGTAGAGGGGCGTCCTGTCCGCGCGCGGCGGCCGGGCCGGCGATGCCGCACCCGGGCCCGCAACGGCCACCGCCGCCGGGCGGCGGACGAGTATCACCGCGGCCAGGCAGACGCCGGAGAGCAGGACATAGGGCGCCATCAGCGCGCAGAGCCCGCCGAAGCTGATGCCCGAGCGGGAGTAGAGATAGAGATTCTGCGGGTTGCCGATGGGCGTGAGCATACTGCCAAGGTTGGCCGCCAGCGTCTGCATCACGACCACCGGTATCAGCAGCCGCTCCTGCCCGGAGAGGCGCAGGACGATCAGCGCGAAGGGGACAAAGGTGATGAGCGCCACGTCATTCGTTATCACCATGCTGGATATGAAGGGCAGGGATACCAGCGCCAGCAGCAGCCCGCGCGTGCTGCGCACATGGGCGAGCAGCCGGCCGCCCAGGCGGTCGAAGAGCCCCGAGCGCTGATAGCCCTTCATCACCGCCATCAGCGAGAAGAGCAGCGCGAGCGTGTCAAAGTCTATGTAGCCGGCGTACTGCGCGTCCGGCGGCACGAGGAACATGGAGAGCAGGGCCAGGGCCGCGGCGGCGCTGAGCACCGTCTCTTTTTTCATGAAGGCGAGGGCGGAACGGAACATTTTTATCCCTCCGGAAGGCGGGGCACAGCCCGTGATGGTCATATCAACGCGCAAAGCGGCGCGCTTTTCTGCGCGCCGCGGGAGATTATAGCACCGCATGGCTGTACATTGTTAACGCCAAAGGGATAAAAACGCGCGGGCCGCGGTATTTCCGCGACTGGGCGGCGTCAGCCGGCGCCGCCGATGACAAAGCAGTCGCGCCCGCGCTGCTTGGCCTCGTAGAGCAGGCTGTCGGCGGCCTTGTAGACGTCCTCGACAGGCATCGGGGCGGGGACGGGGAAGGCGCCCACGCTGCATGTCACGCGCCCGCCAGGCAGGGGTATGTGGTGCACGCGCTCCTGCAGCAGGCGCAGCGCCGCTTCCAGCTCCTCGCGGCTGACGGGGCGGTAGAGGAAGAGGGCAAATTCGTCGCCGCCCATGCGCCCGGCGAC
>DVOV01000034.1 GCA_018713375.1 Candidatus Scatomorpha stercorigallinarum
GTCGAGTTCGACTACTCCACCGTCCACGCCATAAAGACGATAAGGGCGCACGGCTACGAGGCCATAATCATCAACAACAACCCGGAGACCGTCTCCACAGACTACACGACCAGCGATAAGCTCTATTTCGAGCCCCTCACGGTCGAGGACGTCATGAACATCATCGAGCTGGAAAAGCCCCTCGGCGTCATCGCCACACTCGGCGGGCAGACGGCCATAAACCTCGCCCCGCCGCTCATGGAGCGCGGAGTGAAGCTGATAGGCACGGACTGCGAGGCCATCGAGCGCGCGGAAAACCGCGACCTCTTTGAAAAGCTGCTCGAGGAGCTGCACATCCCGCAGCCGCAGGGCCGCGCGGTGACGGACATAGAGTCCGGCGTCCGCGCCGCCGCGGAAATCGGCTACCCCGTCCTCGTCCGCCCGAGCTTCGTGCTCGGCGGCAGGGCCATGCAGATAGTCCCGGACGAGACCTCTCTCCGCCGCTATCTCGGCGAGGCCGTCAGGATAGACGAAAAGCAGCCCGTGCTCGTGGACCGCTACATCGCCGGCCGCGAGTGCGAGGTGGACGCGGTGTGCGACGGCGTGAACGTCTTTGTCCCCGGCATAATGGAGCATGTGGAGCGCACGGGCGTCCACTCCGGCGACAGCATCAGCGTCTATCCGCCCATGAGCCTCTCCGAGGGCGTGAAGGCCACGATCCTTGACTACACCCGCCGCCTCGGCCTCGGGATAGGCATAGTCGGGCTCTACAACATCCAGTTCATCGTCGACAGGGACGAGAACGTGTTCATCATCGAGGTCAATCCCCGCTCGAGCCGCACCGTGCCCTTCATCTCCAAGGCCACGGGCTACAGCCTGGCCGACATCGGCACGCTCGCCATGCTGGGCGTTTCCCTCCGCGAACAGGGCATCACCGCGGAGCTCGCGCCGGAGAGCGGCAGGCACTATGTAAAGGCCCCGGCCTTCTCCTTCAGCAAGCTCTCTGGGCTGGACGCCTATCTCTCCCCCGAAATGAAGTCCACCGGCGAGGCCATCGGCTATGACAACGCCCTGAACCGCGCGCTCTACAAGGCGCTGCAGGCCTCCGGGATGAACGTGGCCAACGCCGGCACCGTGTTCGTCACCATCGCCGACTGCGACAAGGAAGAGGCACTGCCGCTCATCCGCCGCTTCTACGACCTCGGCTTCAACATCGAGGCCACGGAGGGCACGGCGAAGTTCCTCAAGAGCCACGGCATCCGCACCCGCTCGAAGAAAAAGCTAAGCGAGGGCTCCACGGAAATCCTCGACTCCATACGCCTCGGCTATGTCAGCTATGTCATCAACACGCGCGACCTCTCCAGCCCGATAAGCCACTCGGACGGCTATGAGATACGCCGCTGCGCGGTGGACAACAACGTCAGCATCTTCACCAGCCTGGACACCGTGCGCGTGCTGCTGGATGTGCTCGAGGAGATCACCATCAAGGTCTCCACCATAGACCTCGCATGAAGAAGGGCATTTTTACGCTGGTAAACAGCGAGGAGCTGCTCCCCGGCTACCGCCGGCTGACGCTGGCCGGGGATACGGGGCCGCTGCGGCCCGGGCAGTTCGCCGAAGTGTCCGTGCCGGGCTATTTCCTGCGCCGGCCCTTCTCCGTGGCGGACAACGGCGAGGGCTGGCTGCGCATCGCCGTGCGCGTGGCCGGCGCGGGCACCGCGGCGCTCAACGCCCTCGCCCCCGGCGCGGAGCTGGATGTGCTCTGCGGCCTGGGCAACGGCTTCGACCTCAGTTCCGCCGGCAGCCGCGCGCTGCTTGTGGGCGGCGGGAGCGGCATCCCCGCGCTCTACACGGCCTGCCGCGAGCTTATCGCCTCCGGTGTGGAGGTGCGCGCCGCGCTGGGCTTCAACACGGCCGCGCAGGCCATCTATACCGAAAAATTCGCCGCCCTCGGCGCGGATGTGGAGGTGTACACTGCCGACGGCTCGCTCGGCCGCAGCGGCTTCGTCACCGCCGCGCTCGCGGATTTCGAGTACACGAGCGTCTACGCCTGCGGGCCGGTGCCCATGCTGCGGCGGGTGGACGAGCTGGCCCTCTCGCCGGCCCAGTTCTCGCTGGAAGCGCGCATGGGCTGCGGCTTTGGGGCCTGCATGGGCTGCACGGTGGAGACTGTGGCCGGCCCGAAACGGGTCTGTAAGGACGGGCCGGTTTTCCGCTCCGGCGAGCTCGTCTGGAGCTCCGTGGCCGGGGCCTGAGCAAGGAGGGACGCATATGGACACCAGAGTCCCGCTCTGCGGGATCGAACTGAAAAACCCCATAATCCCCGCCTCCGGCACCTTCGGCTACGGCCGGGAGTTCGCCGAAATATACGACCTGAACTGCCTCGGCAGCTTCTGCATGAAGGGCACCACCGCCGCTGCCCGCTACGGGAACGCCGCGCCGCGCATTGCGGAGGCCCCGTCCGGCCTGCTCAACAGCGTGGGGCTGCAAAACCCGGGCGTGGACGCCGTCATCGAGCGCGAGCTGCCGAACGTCGCGCGCATCTTCCACGGCCCGGTGATGGCCAACGTCTGCGGCTTTTCCGTGGACGAATATGTGCGCGTGGCGGCGAAGTTCGACGCCCAGCCGCAGGTCGGCTGGCTGGAGATCAACGTCAGCTGCCCCAACGTGCACGGCGGCGGCATGGGCTTCGGGACCACCTGCGAGGGGGCGGCGGAGGTCACGTGCGCCGTCAAACAGGCGGTGAAAAAGCCCGTCATCGTCAAGCTCACGCCCAACGTGACGGACATTGCCGCCATCGCCCGCGCCTGCGAAGACGCGGGGGCGGACGGCATATCGCTCATCAACACCGTACTCGCCATGCGGCTCGACCTGCGCACGCGGCGGCCCATCCTGGCCAACGTCACGGGCGGGCTCTCCGGCGCGGCGGTGTTCCCGCTGGCCGTGCGCATGGTGTGGCAGGTGTACGAGGCCGTGGGCATACCCATCGTCGGCATGGGCGGCGTCTCGCGCGCGGAGGACGTGCTCGAGCTGATGCTCGCCGGCGCCACGGCCGTCGGCGTGGGCGCGGCCAACCTGGCCGACCCCTTCGCCTCGAAGGACATCGCCGGGGGCCTTCCTGCGGCGATGGAAAAGTACGGGATAGAGAATTTAGTTGACATAATAGGAGGAGCACACAATGGCTAAGGACGTTATCATCGCCCTCGACTTCCCCGACCGGGAACGGACGCTGGGCTTCCTGGACCGCTTCGACGGCGAGCGCCCCTGGGTAAAGATCGGCATGGAGCTCTTTTACGCCGCGGGCCCCGGCATCGTCCGCGAGATAAAGGAGCGCGGGCACAAAATATTCCTCGACCTCAAGCTCTGCGACATCCCCAACACCGTGCGCGGGGCGATGCGCTCGCTGAGCGCGCTCGGAGTTGACATAATCAACCTACACGCCTTCGGCACGGCGGACATGATGCGCGCCGCGCTGGAGGGGCTGACGCTGCCGGACGGCACGCGGGAGACGAAGCTCATCGCCGTCACCATCCTCACCTCCACCAGCGAGGAGACGCTGCACCGCGAGCTCTGCATCGAAAAGCCGCTCTCTGAGACGGTCATGCTCTACGCCGAAAACGCCCGCGCCGCGGGGCTGGACGGCGTTGTCTGCTCCCCGCTGGAGGCGGGCGAGGTACACGCGCGCTGCGGGGCGGATTTCCTCACCGTCACGCCCGGCGTGCGCTTCGCCGGAGGCGAAAAGGGCGACCAGGTGCGCGTGACGACCCCGGAGCGGGCGCGCGAGCTGGGCAGCGACTACATCGTCGTCGGCCGCCCCATCACCGGCGCGGAGGACCCCGTGGCAGCCTGGAAACGGGCGCGCGCAGAATTCCTGGGAGGTAACGACTGATGGAAAAATACGATGTTTCCCGCGCCCTGCTGAGCATCGGCGCGGTGTTCCTGCGGCCTGACGAGCCCTTCACCTGGGCCAGCGGCATCAAGAGCCCCATCTACTGCGACAACCGCCTCATCCTCACCGCGCCCGCGGTGCGCGACGGCGTGGAAAACGCGCTCGCGGAGATGATCGCGCGCGAATTCCCCGGCGCGGAGGCGCTGATGGGCACGGCCACGGCCGGCATCGCCCACGCGGCCATCGCCGCCCATATCCTCGGCCTGCCCATGGGCTACGTGCGCTCCAGCGCCAAGGACCACGGCCGCCAGAACCGCATCGAGGGCCGGCTGCTCCCCGGCGAGCGTGTCGTGGTGGTGGAGGACCTCATCTCCACCGGCGGCAGCGCGCTGGAGGCCGTGGAGGCCCTGCGCGAAGCGGGGGCGGAGGTGCTGGGCATCGCCGCGCTCTTCACCTACGGCATGGAAAAGGGCAAAAAGCGCCTGGCCGAGCACGGCGTGCGCGCCGTGTGCCTGACGAACTTCGACGAGGTCGTCGCCGCCGCCGCGGCGGACGGGGCCTTCCCGGCGAGCTACGTGCCCGCGCTGACGGCCTTCCGCGACCACCCGGACGACGGGAGCTGGATGGAGGCGCTGAAATGAGGCACCTCATCGACATCCGCGACCTCTCCCCGGCGGAGATCGCGGAGATCCTCGACCGCGCGGACGACATCATCGCCCACCCGGACGACTACCGCGAGAGCTGCCGCTATAAAAAGCTCGCCACGCTCTTTTTCGAGCCCAGCACGCGCACGCGCCTCTCCTTCGAGGCGGCGATGATGGAGCTGGGCGGGAACGTGCTGGGCTTTTCGGAGGCTGCCAGCTCCTCGGCCAGCAAGGGCGAGAGCGTTTCCGACACGGTGCGCGTCGTCGGCTGCTATGCCGACATCATCGCCATGCGCCACCCCAAGGAGGGCGCGCCGCTGGCCGCCTCGCTCTGCTCCACCGTGCCCATCATCAACGCCGGCGACGGCGGGCACAACCACCCCACGCAGACGCTCACCGACCTGCTGACCATCCGCCGCGAGCGCGGCTCGCTGGACGGCTTCACCATCGGCCTCTGCGGCGACCTCAAGTTCGGCCGCACGGTGCACTCGCTCATCGCCGCCCTGACGCGCTGCGAGGGCGTGAAGTTCGTCTGCATCTCCCCCGAGGAGCTGCGCCTGCCCAGCTATGTGAAGCAGGACGTGCTGGCCAGGAGCGGCTGCGAATATCACGAATCGCGCGACCTGGCGGAGGTGCTGCCGGAGCTGGACGTGCTCTATATGACCCGCGTACAGCGCGAGCGCTTCTTCAACGAGGAGGACTACCTGCGGCTGAAGGACTGCTATATCCTCACGCCGGAGAAGCTCGCCGGGGCGAAGCGCGGCATGGCCATCCTGCACCCGCTGCCGCGCGTGAACGAAATCGACACCGCGATAGACGCCGACCCGCGGGCCTGTTATTTCCGCCAGGCGCTCTGCGGCAAATACGTGCGCATGGCGCTGATACTGAAACTGCTGGAGGAGGCTGGGAAATGAACATCGACTCGATAAAAAACGGCCTCGTCATCGACCACATCCGCTCCGGCGGGGCGATGCGCATCTACGACCTGCTGGGCCTGGGCTCGCTGGACTGCACCGTGGCCATCATCAAGAACGCCCAGAGCGGCAAGATGGGCCGCAAGGACATCATCAAGATCGACACCGTGACGGATATCGACCTGGACGTGCTGGGCTATGTCGATCCCGGCATCACCGTCAACGTCATCCGCGGCGGCGAGCTGGTGGAAAAGAAGAACCTCACCCTCCCCGAGCGGCTGGAAAATGTGCTCCGGTGCAAGAACCCGCGCTGCATCACCTCTGTGGAGCCGGGGCTCAAGCAGGTGTTCTTCCTCTCCGACCGCGAGCGCAAGACCTACCGCTGCCTCTACTGCGAGGCCAAGGCCGAGCGCTGAACGGGGGAATTTTGCCAAACGCCTTGCCGCGGCGCGGCACGTATAGTATAATCATTGTATCTGAATCAAGAGGTGACTGTGATGGCACTTACTCTCAGGGACTTTGAACGCGCGGCAAAGCGCATCTCCGGCATTATCCACGAGACCGACCTGGACTTCAGCTCCACTTTCTCCGCCCTCACCGGGGGCGAGGTCTGGCTGAAGTGCGAGAACCGGCAAAAGACCGGCTCATTCAAGATACGCGGCGCGGCCAACAAGATCGGCGCCATGGTCGAGCGCGGCGAGGCCACGGCCGTCGTCGCCTCCTCCGCCGGCAACCACGCCCAGGGCGTGGCCTACGCCGCCACGCAAAACGGCATCCCCTCCACCATCGTCATGCCCCGCGCCGCGCCCATCGCCAAGGTGCAGGCCACGGAGGGCTACGGCGCGCGCGTCGTGCTCTGCGGCGACTGCTACGACGACGCCTACGCCCGCGCGATGGAGATCTGCGAGGAGGAGCACGCGACCTTCCTCCACCCCTTCAACGACTATGAGGTCATGGCCGGCCAGGGCACCATCGGCCTGGAGATACTCAGCCAGCTGCCGACGGTGGACACCGTCATCGTGCCCGTGGGCGGCGGCGGGCTGCTCGCCGGCGTCGCCACCTGCATCAAGCTCGCCAACCCGCGCGTGCGCGTGGTGGGCGTGCAGGCCGAGGGGGCGGACGCCGTGGTCCGCAGCTTCCGCGAAGGCCATCTGACGGCCAGCGACAGCATCTCCACCATCGCCGACGGCATCGCCGTCAAGGCCCCCGGCGACAAGACCGTGGAGCTCATCATGAAATACGCCGACGACATGGTCACTGTCTCCGACAACGACATCTCCGCCGCCATTTTGATGCTCATGGAGCGCACCAAGCAGGTGGTGGAGCCCTCCGGCGCGGCCAGCCTGGCCGCTGTCCTCAGTGGGCACGTGGACATCCGCGACCGCAAGGCCGTGTGCCTGCTCTCCGGCGGCAACATCGACGTCAGCGTCATCCACCGCGTGGTGGAGCTGGGCCTCGTCTCCCGCCACAGGCGGCTTAAGTTCTTCGTGCGCCTGGCGGACACGCCGGGCAGCCTGATGCAGCTGCTGCAGGTGGTGGCCAACAGCAACGCCAACATCCTCACCATCAACCACGACCGCATGAGCCTCACGCTCACGCCGGCGGAGATACTCGTCCACATCGGCTGTGAGGTGGGCGGGCAGCACCACGCCGACGCGGTCATCGAAAACCTCAAGGCCGCGGGCTACAGCCCGGTGCTGGAATGAGCCGCTGGATAGAGGCGGCGTTCAGCGCCGCGCCCGGGATGCTCGACGCGCTCTGCGACAAGCTGACGGAGCTGGGGGCCGGGGGGCTGGTCATCGAGGACGAGGCGGATTTCCGCCGCTTCCTCGAGGAAAACAGGCAGTACTGGGACTATGTCGACTCCGAGCTCGAGGAGCGCTACCGCGGCCTCTCCCGGGTCAAGGTCTATGTCAGCGACGACGGCGCCGGCCGCGCGCAGCTGGCCGCCTTTACCGAGGGCACGGGCCTGGAGCCCGTCACCGCCGTGGTGGACGAGGCCGACTGGCAGGACAACTGGAAAAAATACTACAAGCCCATCGAGATCGGCGAAACGCTGCTCGTCCTCCCCCGCTGGGAGCCGATCCCGGAGGAGAGCGAACGCAGGATACTGCGCCTCGACCCCGGCCTCGCCTTTGGCACCGGGGCGCACGCCACCACGCGCATGTGCCTGAAGGCGCTGGAAAAATACGCCGCGCCGGAGAAATTCGTGCTCGACCTCGGCTGCGGCAGCGGCATACTCGGCATCGGCGCGCTGGTGCTGGGCTGCGCCTACTGCGCCGGCTGCGACGTGGACCCCAAGAGCCCCGACGCCGCGCTGGAAAACTCCCGCCTGAACGGCATCAACCCCGCCATTTACCACATGTACGTGGGCGACATCCTCGCCGACGCCGGGGTGCGCGCCGAGCTGGGCGAGGGCTATGACATCGTGCTCGCCAACATCGTCTCCGACGTCATCATCCCCCTTGCGCCCTATGCGCGGGACTTCATGTCGCCGCGCGGCGTGTTCATCACCAGCGGCATCATCGAGGGCCGGCAGGACGAGGTCCGCGCCGCCCTGGAAAAAGCCGGCTTCAAGGTGATCGAGCACGAGAGCGAAGAGGGCTGGCACATGTTCGTGTGCACGAAGTGAAGGCCGTGCCCCAGGTGATAATATGTTCAGCTACATCATGAAACAAAAGCGCCTCCTGCTGCTGGAGGTCGCCGCAGCCACCCTCCGGGCTGGCTGCGGCGTTCTGCTCTCGTTCGCCATGGGCGAAATGACGAACTCGGCGGTGGACGGACAGGTGGCCGCGCTGCTGCGCTCAAGCGCCGTCTGCGTGGCCTGCCTGGCCGCGCTCTACGGCCTGCAGGTGCTGGAGATGTACCTGCGCAAGACGCTCAGCGGCCGCTGCATACTCGCCCTCAAGGCCGACCTCTACTCCGCGCTCCGAGAGCGCGGCGCGGCCGCCCTCCACGAGCAGCCGGACTCCTACTACCTCAATATGCTCCAGGGGGACGTTGAAATACTTGAGCGCGACTACTTCGACGCCATCTGGCGGGCGATAAACCTCTCCATCCAGGTCGTCTGCTGCGCCGCCGCGCTGATAACGGTGAGCGCCAGGCTCTTTTTCATCTTCGCGCTGGTCTCCATCGTCCCGCAGCTGGCCTCGCGCTGGTTCAAGCGCCCGCTGCAGCGGCGGAAGGACGGATTCTCGCAGCAAAACGTACAGTGCGTGCAGAAGGGCCGTGAATTCATCGGCGGCTTTGACACTATCCTCTTTTTCTCCCGCGCGGAGGTGTTCATATCCCGCCTGCTGGACGAGGACCGGCGCCTGGAGCGCTCCCGCCGCCGGCGCGACAGCTTCTCCACCGTCGCCTCCGGCGGGGCCAACGCCATCAATATGGTGGCTCAGATCGTCTGCATGGGCGCGGCGGCCTATTTTATCGCCGTCGGCGAGCTGCGCATCGGCGCGCTCACGTCTTCCACGCAACTTCTGAACTTCATCTTTTCCCCGCTCAACGTCGTTGTCAACTGCGCGCTGGCCATCGTCTCCACGCGCGGGCTGCGGGATAAATTCACCTCCCTCATCCACGGCGCGCGCCCTCGCGGCGGCGAGCGCTTCCGCAACGGGGACATCGTCTTTGACAACGTCACCGCCGGCTATGCCGGGCACGAGGTGCTGCACGGCTTCTCCTGCCGCATGGAGCGCGGCGGGCGCTACGCCGTCGTCGGCGCTTCCGGCGCCGGCAAGAGCACGCTCGCGCGCGCCCTGATGGGCACGGCGCGCGTCACCTCCGGCAGCATCACCATCGGCGGCGTGGACGTGGGAAAAATGCCGCTCGACGAGCTCTACCGCCACGTGCTCTACATCCCGCAGGACACCTTCCTCTTCGAGGGCACTGTGAGGGACAATATCAGCCTGTTCTCCGGCGGGGCCGGGGCCGATGAGGCCGCGGCAAAGGCGGCGCTGCCGCCCTCGCTGCTCTCCGAACAGACCGGCGGCGACCGCGGCGCGGCCCTCTCCGGCGGGGAAAAGACGCGCCTTGCCGTGGCGCGGGCGCTGTGCTCGCCGGCGGAGGTGCTCATCTTTGACGAGCCGGCCTCCGGCCTCGACCCGGACACCGCCGGGGAGGTCGAGCGCGCGATCGGCGCCATCAGCGGCCGCACGGTCATCGTCATCACGCACAACTGGGACGAGGGCTATCTGGGCAGCTTCACCGGCGTGATAAGGCCGCAATAAGGCATGCGCCCCGGCGCACGGAGCGTCAGGCATATATTTACAGAAGCCTCCCCGGCAGGGCCCTGCCGGGGAGGTCTTTTTGCGCCGGGCTGTACACATTTGACAAAAATCACAGCCGATAATCGTCATGGCGTGCAGTTGACCGCGGCTCCGTCACTATTTATAATAGTCAATGAGCGGGGCACACACACCTGCAATTTGCGCCGAGGGGGGCGACCGTCACGCGGAAAAGGGCATGTATTCTGATACTGGCGGCCTGCTGCTTCCTGTCGTTCACGGGCTGCGCGGCCCACAGCGGCCCCGAGGCGGATATCCCCCAGGCCACGGAACAGCTCCTGCTGGAAAGGGGCTATCCCGCCGCCCTCATCGACGGCCTGATACCGCAGCAGCTTGAGCGTCTCTGTGCGCTCGTGCTCGAAAACGGCTGCCATTACTGCGGCGCCCCTCAGGCTGCTCAGCCTCCCTGTGAAACAGGCGGCAGCGGGCTCTACTTTGACGTCATACCGTCCTGTTCAACAGTTTTTATAAACGGGCAGACGCGATATACGAGGTTATATTTTACCATCGTATATGAATGGCTCGAATTGCCGCTCAACAGGTCGGAGGACGCCATAACCGCCAGCTGGGACGCCAGTCTGCTCACCTATGACGGCGGTTTTGAGAGGAATGACTACTTCCTGCGCAACAACAGCGAGTGGGTTGTAAGTGAAACGTCTACGCGCCCAGCCAAACTGACGCAGGGCGCCCTCGGCACGTTCACCGCCCTTACGTCAACGGATGTTAATGACGAGGACATTGGGCTCGTCGGCGGGCTGAAAGGCGACGTGTCGTTCGAACTGGTACCAAACGATTCGTATTCAATGGGATATCTCCCGGGGGAAAATGTTACGGCTATTGCATGTGAATATACGCACAGCAAGCTGCTGCTTACCGACTATGCGATCGCTCATGCGGACATAGAGTATACGGAACTGGACGATATGTAAGAAAAATAAGGAGGGTGTGCGCATGTCCCGGCCGAAAAGCCTTGATCTCAAAAGGGCGGCTTTCATCGCCGTTCTGATACTGCTCGCGCTGTCGGTTTTCCTTAACCTGCACCTGCTCTACCGGCTGCGGGAAAAGCCCGCCGAGCTGAGCGGGACTTACCGTAAAATCAGCGCAGAGGCGCACGAGACCACGGCGCGCTACCTGGTCTTCAACCGGGACGGGGACGATTTTGTTATTTACGAGGGCAATACTGTGCTCGATTTCGGCCACTGCTCCCCCGGCGGCGTGGAGGGCTTCTACTCACTCGAGGGTGAAAACGGCCTCTACGCCCAGCTCTACGCCGGCGACGGGGAGATCTATATCTCCACCACGCAGGGCGATTTGGAGATCTACGGCCAGGTGGGCACGCCGATGGTGCTCTCCTCGGAGATAGAAGCCGAGATCGGCTGGGAGCTGCCCGGATAAACGAAACTGCAAATAAAAAAACAAACAACCGGCCTTTTGGGCCGGTCGTTTGTTTTAGAGAGGGGAAAATGTATGGAAAAGGAGTGAGAAGTATCAATAGATGTCGCTGGTCTCCACCAGCGCGACCTCCACATCGAAGGTCTCGCCGTTGCGGTAGACCGTCATGGTGATGGTGTCGCCCACCTCAAGCCCGGCGATGATCTCGCCCACCTGGGCGGTGGTGGTGACGCCCTGGCCGTCGATGGCGGTGATAACGTCGCCCTCCGCCAGGCCCTTGGCCGCCGCGTCGCTGCCCTCGGCTACCGACACTACATAGAGCCCGTCCGGCAGGCTGTAGGCCGCCGCCGCGTCCTCGGGTATGGGGCCGATGGTGACGCCGATGGCAGCACGGCCGGTGACGCGCCCGTTGCGTAAAAGCTGGTTCACGACTTCCTGGATAGTGGACGTGGGGATGGCGAAGCCGATGCCCTCGATGGCCGAATAGGCGGAGGTGCCCATCATCTTCATGTTGGTGATGCCCACCACCTGGCCGTACATGTTCAGCAGCGGGCCGCCGGAGTTGCCCTCATTGATGGCGGCGTTGGTCTGCAGCAGCGTCATGCTGTGGCTGTTGTAGGACACGTCGCGATTGATGGCGGAGATGATGCCGTCCGTCAGCGTGCCGCGCAGCTCTTCGCCCAGGGGGTTGCCGAGCGCGGCCACCGCGTCCCCCACGGAGACGGCCGTGCCGCAGAATTCGGCGGGCGTGAGGCCCTCGGCCTCCACCTTCAGCACCGCCAGGTCGCTGACATTGTCCGCGCCCACGAGTTTGGCCTCCAGCTCCCGGTCGTCCCAGAGGGTGACCGTGACGGAATCCGTACCATCCAGGATGTGGGTGTTGGTGACGATATATCCGTCCTCCGTGAGGATGATGCCCGTGCCCCAGAAATAGCCGCTGCCGTCCGGCACCATGGCGGTGATGCCCACCACGGAGGGGATGCAGCGCTCATAGAGCTCGCGCAGCGTCAGCTCCTCGGTCTCATCCGGCACCGGCGCCGTGGTGAGGCGCACGTCCGGCTCCAGCTCCGCGCGGGGGATGTCGTTCTCCCCGGTGATGGTGTTGGATGCGTCGTAGTAGTGGTCGAAGAAATCCCGGTAATCGTCAAAGCCGCCCGGCTGTGAGGGCGCTGTCTGCTCTGCCGGCGGAGTTGGCTCCGCCGCCCGGTCCTGCGTGAAGATGAGCGAGCTGGCCGCGATGACGACCAGGCAGATGAGGCCGATGGCCACGGCGCGGACGCCTGCCCGCCCTCTTCGCGGCGCCGCTGTGGGGGCGGCGCCGCTTTCGGGGGGGTGGCCGCCGGCGCGTTGGGGAGGTATCTGTGGTGTGGGATGGGGGTGCGCGCCGGCGGGCCGGGATGGTGCAAACCAGTTGGGGAACCCGTCCGCGCACGATGTGTCGTACCAATCGGAGCGGCGGGAGATGTCTTCTTCATTCATGGAAGTTCACCCCTGTGGCTGAGATAAAGATAAGCCTGAAATTTGTGCCTGATATGAATAAAATCAAAACAAAGTGTGAATTCGCGCTATTTCCTGGCCTTTTTGCGGCGCTCCGGCTCCTGCGGCTTTTCCGCTTTCGGTTTTTCGGCCTTCTGCTTTTCCGCTTTGGGCTTTTCCGGCTTCTGTCTGGCGGCCAGGCGCAGCGTGAACACGAATTCGGTGACGCCGTCGCGGCTGGTGACGGCGATGTCCTCGTTGTGGGCGTCGAGGATGTTTTTGACAAGATACAGCCCGAGGCCCACGCCGTCCCGGTCGAGGCTGCGGGAGCGGTCGGACTTGTGGAAGCGGTCGAAGATCAGCGGCAGGTCGTCCGGCGGGATGGTGGCGCCGCAGTCCTTGACGGAGATGTACGCCTTGCTGTTCTCCTTCCAGAGCGAGAGCGTGAGCGTGCTGCCGCGGTCGGCGAACTTGACGGCGTTGTCCAGCAGGTTGTAGAGCACCTGCGTGATGGCGTCCGGGTCCGCCGTGACCATCATGTGCACCTCGGGCAGCTGCAGGTCCACGTCCAGGCCCTTCTCCTCCGCGCGCGTCTCGAAGTTCAGCAGCGTGCTGATGATGAGCTCGTTCACGTCGAAATCGCGCCGGCGCGTGAGGTCAGCGCCCTTGGTCTGCATGCGCGAGAGGTCCAGCATCTGCCGCACCAGGCGGGAGAGGCGGCGCGTCTCGTCGGCGATGGTGGTGAGGTATCTTTCCTCCTGCTCCTTGGGGATAGTGCCGTCCAGGATGCCGTCGGCGAAGCCGGCGATGGTGGTCATGGGCGTTTTCAGCTCATGCGAGACGTTGGCGATGAACTCGTTGCGCATCTGCTCCGAGCGCTGGAGCGAGTCGGCCATGTTGTTGAAGGCCGCCGTCAGCGAGGCCAGCTCGTCGGCGCCCTCCTCCTGCGTGACGCGGACGGAGAAGTCGCCGTGGGCGAATTTGCGCGCGGCCGCGGCCATCTCGTCCAGCGGCTTGGCCAGGCGCTTGGAGGTGACAAGGCTCATGATGAGGGCCAGCGAGAGCACGGCCAGGGACACCATGAAAAACACCCAGATAAAGGTCTGCCACGCGCCGATGATGCGCGAGCTGTCCGTGCTCATGAACACGTAGCCCACGGGCCCCTGCCCGCCGCCGGGGTCGATCTTCTCCCCCACGATATAGCGCATGGTGTCATAGAGCCCGTCGAGCGTGCCGGTGACGCTGAGCGTGCCGGCGGAAGCAAGCTGCATGATGGTGCTCTCGCCCACGCTGCGGCGGATGTGCGGGCAGGCGCCCGGCTCGTCGCAGCAGGAGAGCACCAGGCCGTCGGCGTTGGTGACGATGATGTCGTTGCCGCTGAGGAGGGATGCGCCGTTGAGCAGCACGCGCACCTCCGGGCTGCTGAGGACGCCGTTGACCGACTCTGCGGTGTAGACGCCGGCGTCGAACTTCGTGAGCACCATCAGCGAGACGACCTCGGCGCTGTCCTCCATGCTCTCGCGGTGGGAGCTGATGATGAAATCGCGCCCGAGGAACACGAAGGCGACGCCCACCATGAGGAAGCTCATCATCACCATCAGCGCCGTGGCGCTGAAGTTGCGGAAGTAGATGCTCTTCATGGCCGCTTACTGGTCCAGGACCTCGAATTTATAGCCCACGCCCCAGACGGTCTTGAGCGACCACTTGTCGGAAACGCCCTCCAGCTTCTCGCGCAGGCGCTTGATGTGCACGTCCACGGTGCGTGAATCGCCGAAATAGTCGAAGCCCCAGACCTCGTCCAGCAGCTGGTTGCGCGTATAGACGCGGTTGGGCGTGGAGGCCAGATGGTAGAGCAGCTCCATCTCCTTCGGCGGCGTGTCGATGCGCTTGCCGTCCACGATCAGCTCATAGGAATCAAGGTTGATGACCAGCTTGTCGAAGGTGAGCTTCTTCTCGCCGCCGGCGTCCGTGCCATCCGCGCGGCGCATGACGGCGTGGATGCGGGCCATCAGCTCCTTCACGTCGAAGGGCTTGGTGACATAGTCGTCCGCGCCCATCTCCAGGCCGTTTATCTTGTCGAAGGTCTCGCCCTTGGCCGTGAGCATGATAATGGGCACTTTGGAGTGCTGCCTGACGGCGCGGCAGACCTCCCAGCCGTCCTTCACGGGCAGCATGATGTCCAGCAGTATGATGTCCGGGTGTTCCTCCTCGGCCATCTGCTCGCCCTTGCCGCCGTCGGCGGCGATGAGGACGTCGAAGCCGTCCTTTTCCAGGTAGAGGCGCAGCAGCTCGGCGATGTTCTTGTCGTCCTCGACGACGAGGGCTTTTTTGTTCATATATCCACCTTCTCAGTCAGAAGTATCGTCCACCAGGCAGATGATCCACTCGCCGGAGGAGTTTTTCCAGCCGGTGAGCGGCCCCTCCGTGCAGAGGGCGTTCATGTTCAGCACCTCGCCGGCACAGCCGGACGCCATCAGCGCGCCGTCGGAGCTGTAGAGCTCGCCGTCAGCCGTCAGGGCGAAGCTGATGCCCGTGAGGCCGTCCGTCACCAGGCGCTCCACGTCCGTGGCCGCCACGCGGCTGTATTCGTCCATGGCCGCCGTGCTGCCGTCCGCCAGCTGCACCAGGTAGAGGTAGCCCGCGTGATCCAGCAGCTCCACCGCGCCGGAGAAATACACCTGCGAGCCGTCGGCGCGGAAAACGCGCACGCCGTTCGCCCCGCGGACCCAGAAGCCCTCGTCGCAGGGGACGCCCGTATAGCCGTAGAACACGGCCTCGGTGCAGTCGTTCACGGTGTAATACTTGCCGTCGGCGAGGATGTAGGACGGCGTGACCTCCACCGAGCCCACCGCGCCCAGCTCCAGGCGCACATTGCCGGCGGAGTCGATAATGCTCCAGTTGCCGCCGCTCTTGACGGCGGCGTTGCCGCCGGCGAAGGAGGTGGCGTCTTCATACTGGCGCTCGATGATGAAATTCCCCTCGGCGTCCAGATAGCCCCAGACGCCGTCGTTGCAGACGGCCGCGCGGCCGTCGGAGAAGGGATAGGCCTCGTCAAAATAGCTGGGCAGGTCGTTGTAGCGGTTGAGGAAATTGCCCTCCATGTCGAGGAAGCCGTAGTCGCCGTTGGAGTAGTGCGCGAGCATGTAGCCGCTGCCGTACTGGGCCAGGCTGGCCACGCTGCCGGCCGCCAGCTCGTAGCGGGCGGAGAAGTTGGCGGTGTCAAAGAGCACCTCGCCCTCGTTGTTGTAGCAGACGGCCAGGTTCTGCTCGGCGTCCGAGATGCAGAGCACGCCCGGCTCGAAGGCCAGGATCTCCGTGTAGTCAAAGCCCGTGCACCAGTCGCCGTAGGCCGAGCAGGCGGCAAACATGCCGTCCCTGTTCTCCAATATATAGATTGGCGTCTGGTAAGTCTCGCCGTCCGCCGTGAAGCTGGCCGGCGTCACGGAAACGAGCACGGGGTCGAGCACGATCTCGCCCTCGCTGGTGGCGAGCCCGCCGCCGATGGGCAGCAGCGTACCGCCGCGGCCCGTGACGAGCGTGGGCATATAGCCCTCCTGTGCGCGGGAGAAAATGGCCTCGTACACCGCCGGCTCGCCCAGCAGCGAGCGGTCCGTGCTCACGTTGGGGCCGGCGCGCAGGGCGTCCGCGTCGTCCGGGGCGTCCAGGTCGCCGCTCTCGGCCCGCTCGACGGCGGGGTCGATGTATTCCTCCTTCACGGCCGCGAACTGCTCGGAGAGGCCGCAGCCGGTGAGCAGCAGGGCGAGCGCGAGGGCCATCGGTATCACGATCTTTTTCATTCCGCAGCCTCCTCTCCGCCAAGGGCGGCATCGTCCGCCGCCTGCGGGGCAAAATAGCCCTGCGAGGAGATGAACGCCTGCCCCACGCTGCCGCAGAGCCAGTCAAAGAGCGTCCTCTCCGGCGAGCCCTCCGCCGCCGATGCGCTGACGCCGGCCAGGTACTCCGCCGTCAGCGGGTACTCGCCGCTCTCCACCGTCTCCGCCGAGGGCAGCACGCCCTCGACGGCCAGGAGCTTATAGCCGTCCGCCTTGCCCTGCACGACGCAGGGGTAGTAAAAGCCGAAGCCGATGGCGCCGGCGGCGGTCTGGTATTCGTTCACCGCTGTGCACAAAGCCTCGTCGCAGCCCACCAGCGCGCTGAGCGCCGCCACGGAGCCGGAGCCGGCCTCGCGGCCAATGACGACGATGTCCTCCTCCGCGCCGCCGAAGGCGGCCCAGCTGGTCTCGTCGCCGTCAAAGATGTCCTCCAGGTCACGCAGGGAGAGGCTCTCGATTGGATTGGACTCGGAGACATAGAACACCAGCGCGTCGCGCGCGACGGCCTCTGTCTCCACGCCCGCGGGGATGTTGCCCGTGTCCACGGCCAGGGCCAGGGCGCACTCGCCGCTGCCCAGGGCCTCCCAGGCGCCCGCGCTGGCGCCGGAGACGACGCGCTGCGCGGCCTCCGCGCGGTCCGTGCCCAGCATGATGGCCGTCACGGCCCGGGCGAGCTCGCCCGCCGCCTCGCCGGCGGCGACGGCGGGGTACGTCTCCGGCGTGAAGGCGTACTCCGGCGCGGCCGAGGGCGCGGCCGTCTCCTCCGGGGCGAATTCGCCGCAGGCGGAGAGCAGCAGCGCGAGCGCTATTATAAAGGGTAAGAGCTTTTTCATGTCTTTCCTCCCGATAGCTGTCTGCATTTGTATTATATAATATCATTTATGAACAATCTGTCAATTATTCATTTGCGCCTATTGACAAGAGCAGTGCTCAGTGATATATTAGCACTCGAAGGTCGAGAGTGCCAATAATGAGCGCGCGGCCTTCAGAGGTGAGAGATGGAACTCAGCGAACGGAAAAAGAAAATACTCACCGCCGTCGTCGAGGAATATATCCGCGCGGCGGAGCCCGTCGGCTCCAAGACCGTGGCGCAGACAGCGGGGCTCACCTGCTCCTCTGCCACCATCCGCAACGAGCTGGCCGAGCTCACCGCGATGGGCTATCTGGAGCAGCCGCACACCTCCGCCGGCCGAGTGCCGACGCCGCAGGGCTACCGCATCTACGTCAACGAGCTGATGGAGCGCCACAAGCTCTCGCTGGAGGAGACGGACGCCATCAACCGCGGGCTGAACGAGCGGCTGCACGAGCTGGGCCACCTGGTGAGCGACATCGGCGCGCTGGCCTCGAGCCTGACTAACTACCCGGCCATGGCCATCGCCGCCGCCCCGCCGGCCACCATCTCGCGCTTCGACCTCATCTACATCGACGCGAACACCTTTATCATCGTGGTGATGATGAGCAACAACACGGTGAAGAACAAGCTCGTCCGCCTGCCGGTGTCCGTCGGCCAGGATATGATACAACGTCTCGCCTCGGTTTTCAACGCCAATTTCACGGGCATCACCGAGGACCGCATCACGCCGCTGGTCATCCGCTCCGCGGAACGGGCGGTGGACGACACGATGGGCCTGACGGGCGTCATCGCCTCCTTCGCCATCGAGGTGCTCTGCGACGCGCAGACCGCCGAGGCCGCCGTTTCCGGCGCGAACAGGCTGCTCGCGCAGCCCGAGTTCCGCGACCCGGACAAGGCCCACGCCCTGATGAGCTACATCTCCGACGCCGAGCACATCAAGGACCTGCCGTCCGTCTATTCCGGCGAAGCCGGCGGCGGCATCAAGGTGCTCATCGGCCCGGAGAACGTGGCCGAGGAGCTGCGCGACAGCAGCGTGGTCCTCGCCGAATACGACATGGGCGGCGACGCCAAGGGCCTCATCGGCGTGGTGGGCCCCACGAGGATGGACTATTCCTCCGTGGCCGCCAAGCTGGGCATGATAGCGGACGCCCTATCGCAGCACTTTGGCCGCGGCTCCATACCGCCGCCGGGGCTGGACAACAAACTCGTCATAAAGGGAGATTCAAATGAGTAGCAATATGGACCCGCACGAGCAGGAAGAAAAGATCCCCGCGGAGGAAGCGGCGCAGAGCGAAGCGCCGGGCTCCGGCGAGCAGGCCGCGGAGGCCGCGGCGGATAACGGCGCCAAGTCCGACAAGAAGGACAAAAAGGCCGAAAAGGCAGAGAAAAAAGCTGAAAAGAAGCTCTCCGCCTGCGAAGAACAGCTCAATGCCGAGCGCGACCGCTACCTGCGGCTGCTGGCCGAGTACGACAACTACCGCAAGCGCAGCACAAGGGAGCGCGAAAACATATACTCCGACGCGCTGACGGACACGGTGACAAAGTTCCTGCCCGTCTATGACAACCTCGTCCGCGCGCTGGAGCAGTCCACGGCCGACGAGGCCTACCGCAAGGGCGTCGAGATGATAATGACTCAGTTCAACGACATCCTGACGAAATTGGGCGTGACGCCCATCGACGCGCTGGGCCAGAAGTTCGACCCCACGCTGCACAACGCCGTCATGCACGAGGAGGACGCCGAAAAGGGCGAAAACGAGATCGTCCAGGAGCTGCAGAAGGGCTTTAAGCTTGGCGACAAGGTCATAAGGTTCGCAATGGTAAAGGTTGCGAACTGAGGCCTTTCACATAAAAACGTATATTCAATTCTTTCAAATAAACGGGAGGAAATCAAAATGGGAAAAATCATTGGCATAGATCTGGGCACCACTAACAGCTGTGTTGCCGTTATGGAGGGCGGCGAGGCAGTCGTCATCCCGAACGCGGAGGGCGCGCGCACCACGCCGTCCGTCGTGGCCTTTTCCAAGACCGGCGAGCGCATGGTCGGCCAGGTCGCAAAGCGCCAGGCAGTCACCAACCCGGACCGCACGATAAGCTCCATCAAGCGTGAGATGGGCAGCAACTACAAGGTCACTATAGACAACAAGGCCTACACTCCTCAGGAGATCAGCGCCATGGTTCTGCAGAAGCTGAAGGCCGACGCCGAAGCCTACCTGGGCGAGAAGGTCACCGAGGCCGTCATCACTGTCCCCGCTTACTTCACTGACAGCCA
>DVOV01000035.1 GCA_018713375.1 Candidatus Scatomorpha stercorigallinarum
GTAGGTCAATTATACACGTTCCGCCGCCGCTGTCAACAGTCATTTCGCGCGGCGTGTCCGGTTTTTCAGGCAAACCAGACCTGCGTGCAGAAGAGGATGAAGAGGAGGAACGCGCCGGCGAACACGAGCGCCACCAGCAGCGCGGCCTTCACAGCGCCCGCCGCATAGGCCCGGGATTCTTCCTTCGTCAGCCGGACGGGCTCTTCCCGGCGGCCCTCGGCGGGCTCTTCCGGCGCTTCGCCGGGCTCCGGCGCGCGGCTGTCGTGCCAGGGCATACCGTCGATGTCCATGGGCGCGATCACGCGGCCGTCGTCGTCCTCGTCAAATCGCTTTTTCCTGCTCATCTTCTTTTTGCCCCTTGGCCCTGGCGTCCTCCATGGCGGCTTCGGCCGCGGCCTTCTGCTCGGGCGTGTCATAGAGGTGGCAGGCGCACCAGTGGCCGCTCTCCACTTCACTCCACTCGGGCACGGCGTATTTGCATACCTCCATGCACTTGTCGCAGCGCGTGTGGAACTTGCAGCCGTGAGGCGGGTTGGCGGGAGAGGGCAGGCTGCCCTTGAGGATGATGCGGTTGACCTTCACGTCCGGGTCCGGCACGGGGATGGCGGAGAACAGCGCCTCCGTATATGGGTGCAGGGGGTGGGAGAATATCTTTTCCGTGGCGGCGTACTCCACCATGGAGCCCAGGTACATGACGCCCACGGTGTTGGAGATGTGCTCGACGACGGAGAGGTCGTGCGAGATGAACAGGTACGTGAGGCCAAAGTCCTTCTGCAGGCGCTTGAGCAGGTTGATGATCTGCGCCTGGATGGACACGTCCAGCGCGGAGACGGGCTCGTCGCAGACGATGAAGTCCGGGTTGAGCGCGAGCGCCCTCGCTATGCAGATGCGCTGGCGCTGGCCGCCGGAGAACTCGTGCGGGTAGCGGTCTTTATAATAGGCCGGCAGGCCGCAGGCGTTCATCACGCGGGAGATATAGTCGTCGTACTCCTCGGGCGGGACGATGTGGTGCTCGCGCACGGCCTCGCCGATGATCTCGCCCACGGGCAGGCGCGGGGAGAGGCTGGAATACGGGTCCTGGAACACGATCTGCATCCGCGGGCGCAGCTTGCGCAGCTCCTTGCGGCTGAGGGAGGAGACCTCCTGCCCGTCGAAATACACCTCGCCGGAGGTCTTTTCGATGAGGCGCAGCATGGTGCGCCCGGCCGTGGACTTGCCGCAGCCGCTCTCGCCCACGAGGCCCATGGTCTCGCCGCGCTTTATCTTGAAGGTTATGCCGTCCACCGCGCGGACATTGCCGATGGTGCGGCGGAAGAAGCTGGACTTGATGGGGAACCACTTGACGAGGTTCTCCACCTCGACCAGGTATTCGCCGCCGTGCTGCGGCGCGTCGCTGACGTTGGAGGCGGCGCTGGAGACGTTTTTCTTCTCTTCCATGTCACAGCTCCTCCACGTTCACAGATTTGGGATAGTCAAGCACTTCCCCTTCGTCGTAATAGCGGTAGCAGGAGACGATATGCGTGTCGCTGACCTTGATCTCCGGCGGGTAGAGGCCGGAGCAGCGCTCGCAGTGCATCTCGCAGCGGTCGCGGAAATAGCAGTAGTTTGGCATGTCCACGGGGTTCGGCACGCTGCCGGGGATGTTATAGAGCTCTTCCACCTTGCGGCCCACGACGGGCTTTGAGCGCATCAGGCCGATGGTATAGGGGTGCATCGGGTGGTGGAATATGTCCTCGGCGGTTCCCTTTTCGACCACGCGCCCGGCGTACATTACGACGACATAGTCCGCCATGCCGGCCACCACGCCCAGGTCGTGCGTGATGAGCATGATGGAGGAGTTGAGCTTCTCCTTCAGGCCCTGCAGCAGGTCCAGTATCTGCGCCTGGATGGTGACGTCAAGGGCGGTGGTCGGCTCGTCGGCGATGATCAGCGTCGGCGAGCAAGCCAGGGCGATGGCGATCATGATGCGCTGCCTCATGCCGCCGGAGAGCTCGTGCGGGTACATCCTGTAGACTCCCTCGCGGTTGGCGATGCCGACCAGGTCCAGCATCTGCAGCGTGCGGGCCTTCACGTCCTCGTCGCTCAGGTCCGGGTTGTGCAGCTTGATGACCTCGTCCACCTGGAAGCCGATGCGGAAAACGGGGTTGAGGCTGGTCATCGGCTCCTGGAATATCATCGATATCTTGTTGCCGCGGATCTCCTGCATCTTGCTGGTGGGGGTCTTGACGATGTCATAGGCCGTGCCGTCGCCGAGGTTGAAGCGTATCTGCCCGCCCACGGTCTGGCCGCTGGGGCGCTGCAGGAGCTGCATCAGCGAAAGGCTGGTGACGCTCTTGCCGCAGCCGCTCTCGCCCACGACGCCCACGGTGGAGCACTTGGGCACCGCGAAGTTGACGCCGTCCACCGCCTTCACCACGCCGTTGTCGGCGAAGAAGTAGGTGCAGACATTTTCGAACTCCACAACATTGTTGGGGTCCTTCATCACGGTGGTGTACAGCGAAGGATCCTTGCCCGCGGCTTCCCTCTCGCGCTCAAGCTTCTTGGTGACGCGGCGGTTGAAGCGTGTTATCTTCCTGGACTCCTTGGCGGAAATATAGGAGGCGTTATTGTGTTCAGACATTGTTCGTTCCTCCTTTCAGCGCTTGGCCTTCGGCTCGTAAGCATCGCGCAGGCCGTCGCCGACGAAATTGAAGGCGATAACGGTGAGGCAGATGAGCAATCCGACGGGGATCCAGATGAAGGGGTATTCGCTCATGGCGGAGGCGGAGGAGACGGAGTTGATGATGGTGCCCCAGGTGGCCAGCGGGTGCTTCACGCCGAGGCCGAGGAAGGACAGCGTAGACTCCGTGATGATGATGCCACCGATGTTCAGCGTGGCGATGACGATCAGCTGGGGCATGACGTTCGGCACCAGGTGGCGGAAAATGCGATCCTTCACGCGGATGCCCGTGGCCTCCGTGGCCACCATGAACTCCTGCTCACGCAGGGAGAGTATCTGGCCGCGCACCATACGCGCGATACCGGCCCAGCCCATGACGCCCAGCGCAGCCATCATTATCATCAGGCGGACGTATGTGTCCATGCGCATCGCGTCCATCAGCGCGCCGAGGATGATCATGATCGGCATCATCGGCAGGCAGTAGAAGATGTCCACCAGGCGCATGATGAGGTTATCGACCCATTTGCCGTAGTAGCCGGCGAGGCCGCCCATGATGACGCCCAGCAGTATCTCCAGGATGACGACCACGAAGCCGACCATCAGGGAGATGCGGCCGCCGTACATGACGCGGGCCAGCACGTCGAAGCCGTCGCCGTCCGTGCCCAGCAGGTGCTCGGCGGTGGGGTCGGCGTAGAGGTCGAGCATGAAGGTTATCTGGTCGCAGTTGATGATGTACTCGCCCGTGTTGCGCTGGGAGATGCGCAGCTCGGTGTCGTTGAGGATCTGGTTGCCGTTCTCATCCAGGGCATAGCCGCCGTTCTCCGTCTGCTGCGGGATCTGGCTGACGATGGCGGTGCTCATCTCGCCGGCCTCGCGCATGGAGGCGATGGCGTCGCGGATGTCGCTCTTGAGGGCGTAGGACATGGTGTCCGTGCCGTCATAGCGGCGGATGACGAAGGTGGTGAAGTCCGCGTACTCGGCGCCGGAGGCGTCGCGCACCAGCAGCCCGCCCTCGCCGTCGGGCGCGACGGTGTAGTCCGCGCCGTCGGCGGTGAACTCGCCGGTGGTATAGGCGTTCAGCAGCGCGCCGGTGCGCAGCTCGTTGGTCACCTGCGTGCCGGAGTTGTACATGTCCACGGAGAAGGTGGTGAACACCATGCCCACGGACTTCTCGCCCAGCAGGTAGACGCTGAAGTTGCCGTTGCCCTCGTCGTGCAGCAGGTACTCGATCTGCGGCACTTCCACTTCAACGGCCTCCTCGCCCTCGGCGCCCTCGATGGGCTCGGCGGGCTCGATGGGCTCGGCGTTGGGGTCGTCGATGCTGAATTCATTGTCGCCGGCGTCGATGGCGGCGGACAGCGCTTCCTCGAAGTCGCCGCCGGGCTGCTCGCCGAAGTAGGTGATGCCGTCGTTGGTGGCGTAGATGTCATAGCGGCGGCCGGCCTCGCGCTCGAAGGCATAGGTCGTGCCGTTGTACTCAAACTCGCCCTCCAGGCCCTTGCAGGCCGCGGCCGCGGCGCTCTCGAAGCCGCTGCCAAGGGCGCTGACCTCATAGGTCATGGCGCCGGTGATGGTGTCGATGAGGCCGATGTGGACGGTGGTGCTGCCCACGGTGCAGACGCGCTGCGCGTCGTCCCGCGAGAGGGTGTAGACACCCTCGCCCAGGAAGTCCAGCGTGTAGAGCGTGCCGTCCGAGCCGGTGACGTTCATCACGTCGGCCCCGTCGGCCTGCATGGCCTTGATGTTGGTGTTCATGGAGCTGACGACGTTGCGCTCCAGCTCCACGCCCTCGTCCACCGTATAGCCGGTGTAGGTCGTGCTCTGGGAGGCGAGCGCGTAGTCCACGCTCAGCGTGTCGTACTCGTAGAAGAGGTCCGTCTGCCCGTAGGGGTAGAAGAGCGGCCCCAGGAAGCAGAAGGCGAACATGAATATGAGCACGGCCAGGCCGAAGATGGCCAGGCGGTTGCGCACGAAGCGCTTGATGACCTGGCGGCCCGGGGAGAGGACCTTGACGCGGGTGACGTCGTCAAGATGTATACCCTCGTCGTGGTTCGCGCGCTCGGCCTTCTCGCGCTCTTCCTTGCGCTTGAGTGCCTCGTTAAGGTTATAATACGCCATTACCGCACCTCCTCAGCTCAGCCGCACGCGCGGATCGACCGCGGCGTACAGCAGGTCGGTGATCAGGTTGCCGAGCAGCGTCAATATCGAGATGAAACACAGGTAGAACATGGTAAAGGGTATGTCGCCCTGCACCATGGAGTGATAGGAGGCATAGCCGATGCCGCGGATTGAGAACAGCGTCTCCGTTATCAGCGCGCCGGAAAACAGCGTGGGCAGGCTGCCGCCAAGGGTGGTCACCAGGGGAATGAAGGTGTTGCGGAAGGCGTGGCGGTTGATGACCTGCTTTTCGGGCACGCCCTTGGCGCGGGCGGTGCGGATATAGTCGCTGTTGAGCACCTCCAGCATGTTCGTGCGCGTATAGCGCATTAGGCTGCCGATGCCGATGACCGTCAGCGTGATGGCGGGCATGATGAAGTGCTCCGCCACGTCAAGGAACTTGCCGAAGTCGGAGAGGTACATGTAGTCGCGGCTCTGCATGCCGGAGAGGTCCAGCCAGCCGAGCTGCACGGAGAAGATGTACTTCAGCACCGTCGCCAGGAAGAATGTCGGCATCGAGATACAGATCATCGACACCACCGACGTGAAATAGTCCGTGAATCCGTACTGCCTGCGCGCCGCGGAGATGCCGAGGGGTATGGCGATGATGATCTGCAGAATGAAGGTCACCAGTCCGAGGGCGAAGCTGTACCACACCGTGCTGTTGAACTCGTCGATGACAGGCACGGTCCAGGCCCAGCTGTCGCCCCAGTCTCCCCGTATGGCTGTGCCTATCCAGGTGAAGTAACCCATCACCAGGCCCTTGTCCATACCGTACTGGGCGTTCAGATCGGCGAGCCACTGGTCGTAGCTCTTGCCGGCGCCCGGCTTGCTGGCCAGCTCGCGGGCCTTCTGCTCCAGATACGTCGTGGGCATGCTGTACATCAGCGTATAGATGATGAACATGACGAAAAACAGGATGACGATGCTGTAGAGCAGGCGTTTAGTCGTGTATTTGAGCATTAACTTACCACCGCTTTCTTTCTAAAAGTACCTCCGCAGCCGGTTCCCTGAGCAATATGAGCCGCGCCCGCGCGCGGCGCGTCAGGCGCCGCTCATATCACTCAGGTAATGCCGGCACGGAAGGGGCTTTTGGCCCCTCCCGTGCCCTGATAACTCAGTGCTTAGGTTGCTGGCTGCTCAGCGCTTACTGAACGGCCAGGGTCTCGATCTCGGCGTACCAGCCCCAGTAAGGAGTCATGTCCTTCGGCAGGGAGTCGGTGACCACGCGCTCGGTGGAGCTGACGTAGGCGTCCTTCCTCTGGTACAGCGGGAGCTCAACGCCCCAGTCCATGATGATCTCCATGGCGGACTTGTAGGTCGCCTTGCGGAAATCGGTGTCGGAGCTGCCGCGGCCGGCCATGATCAGCTCGTCCAGCTCCTCGTCCATGATCTGGTAGGTGTTGGAGTTGGTGCCCAGGCCGTTGGCGTTGCTGCTGTGGTAGATCTGGTACATGTCGGGGTCAGCGGTGGCCTGCCAGGCGGCGCACCAGATCTCGACCTCGTTGGAGTTCAGGGCGTTCTGCCAGGTATCGGTGCCGACGTCGTTCACCTGCAGGGTGATGCCGACGGTGGCAAGGGCCTCGGAAGCGGCCACGGCGACGCCGTAAGCCGGGTGGTCCTGCTCGCCCTGGCCGGGGACCATGAACTCATAGGTCATGGAAGCGCCCTCGGGGGCGGCGGTGAAGGTGCCGGTGGCCTCGTCCCAGGTGTAGCCGGCGGCCTTGATGTACTCGATGGCGGCGGCCAGGGCGGCGTCGAAGCGCTCCTGCTCGGTCATGCCGTCGGTGTAGATGGGCTCGCCGTTCACGCCGACGGAGTAGGCGTTCTGATAGCCCTCGTCGGTCGGGCGCGGGGCGGCCCAGCTGGTGTTGGAGATGGGGTACTGGATAACGCTGGCCTGCTCGCCGTAGTAGGAGTTGATAACGGTGTCACGATAGACGCTCATGACGGTCATCAGGCCCTTGCGGAGGTTGCGGCTCTCCACGCTGCCGCGGTCGCTGCCGACCTTGACCTTCTCGGCGTTGATGCCGATGTAGCCGTAGCCGCGGTAGTCAACCAGGTTGGTGGTCAGCACGTCGCCGGTGAGCTCGCCGTTGGAGTTGGCGCTCTCGATGGCGGTGACGGTGTCGTCGCTGATGCTGGGAGCGGCGATGTCGAAGGTGCCGGTGACGATGCCGGGCACGTAGTCGCTGTCAACGCTCTCCTGCATGAGCAGGTTCTGGGTAACGGGCTTGCCCAGGTAGTAGTTCTCGTTGGCGGTCAGGGTGACGACGCCGTTGGCATAGCTGTCAAAGACGTAGGGGCCGCAGCCGAGGGGCTGGGTGGTCTTCTCGCGGACTATGGAGAGGTCGCCCTTGGTGAAGCCGAAGGAGTTGTTCTCGTAGTCGTAGAGGCTCTCATCGCCGTAGTAGTGCAGCGGGGTGATGTAGAGGCTCATGTTGTAGATGGCCGTGGCGTCGAAAGAAGACATCTTGACGGTCATGCTGTAGTCGCCGGTGCGGACGACGCCGCTGATGTTGGGGGCGGAGTCACCGGTGGCGACGCCGGCGCGGTACTCGTTGGGCAGCAGGTCGGAGAAGGGGACGTCGGCGACCTCGGTGCTGGTGGCGGTCATGATGTCGCCCTCGTATTTCGCAACTATGGCGTCCCAGTAGTCCTGGACGGTGGCGCCCTCGAACCAGTCGTCGGAGTAGCCCCACTCGACCATGCCGAACTGGACCTGCTTTGCCTCGTCGTTGATTATCTCGTCAGCGCTGGCGGCGCCGATGTCGCTGTAGTAGTCGGCGGCGTAGTCGGCCACCACGTAGTCGACTATGCTCTGCGCGAAGGCCGGGCCGGCGTCGTTGTCAACGCTCTCCCAGAACGCGGTCTGAGTGGCCTCGTCCCAGTAGGTGAAGTCGGCGTTCTCACGGCCGGCGGCGAGCAGCAGCTGATAGAGCGGGGTCATGCCGCCGCGGTACTCCTCCAGGCCCACGATGGGCATGGCGTACAGGGTGGAAGCGCCGTCATAGGTGGGGTCGAGCATGACGTACAGGCCGAAGATGACGTCGTCGATGTCGGCGGGGGTGCCGTCGGAGAAGACGATGTCGTCGCGCATGGTCAGGTTGTAGTCGACGGTGCCGTCCTCGTTCTCAACGACCTCGACGTCGCCCATGCCGTAGTAGGTGTACTCGGTGCCGTTGTACTCGATGGTCTCGCCCTCGATGCCGTTGCGGACGACGTTGCCCTCACGGTCGGCGGCCAGCAGGGCGCCCTGGGTGAGGTACACCACGTCCTGGTCATAAGCAGTCGTCGCAAAGAACGGGCTGAACTTCTGGCCGAACGTGCTGGTGGCGAAAACCAGCGTGTCGTTGACCTCGGCGGGGGTCTCCTCAGCCGGGGCCTCGCTCTCGGCCGGGGCTTCGCTCTCGGCGGCGGGCTCTTCGCCGCAGGCGGCGAGGGCGAACACCATGGCAAGAGCGAGCATCAGCGCGAGAAGCTTCTTGATGTTCTTCATGTTTCCATTCATCCTCCTTGATGGATTTATATTTATAAGGCGTTTGCACGCCATATAAATCAACGCTGTGTTACTGCTTTTCCGTGTAAAAGTCGCGCCTTATGGCGAAGCAGGCGGCCGCGCAGGCCGTCATCACCGCCGATACGGCGAGGAACGGAACGTCCCAGCCCTTCGCCCCCGCCAGGGAGCTGATGAGGCAGCCGAGAAAGCCCGCGCCCGGCAGCAGCATGGCCCAGAGGGCGGCGGCGGGCGCCGCGTGGCCGATCTTGTCCGCCACGTCGTGCTTCAGCGGCTCGGCGGAGCGCCGCGCCAGCAGCGCCGCGCGCGTGAGGAAAAAAAGCGGCAGCGCCGTGAAGGCGAAGGGCAGCGCCACGTATACCGTGCGCATGGCCGTGCCGTCCACGCAGACGAGGGCCAGGTAGCCGGCCCAGCAGAGGGCGCAGAGGGCGAGCGCCCGGTTGGCGGCGGCCTTAGCACGCGCCGCGCCGGCGGCAAAGCAGTAATCCCCGCCGATATACTCGCTCTCGCTGGTCACGCGGCCGTTTTCCGCTATGTACTCGTTGAGGCGGTAGTCCTTTACGTATCTGTGCCGCGACATGTCATTCCTCGAAGAGCTTGGAGGCGGGTATGTCCAGCCGCTCGGCGATGAGGAACAGCGTCTCCAGCGAGACGCCCTTCACGCGCGAGGAGTTGTTGGCCTCCACCTGGCTGACGAAGCTGACGCTGCGGCCGATGGCCTCCGCCAGCTGCTCCTGCGTGAGCCCGCGCAGTTTGCGGTAGTAGGCTATCTTCAGCCCCAGCACTCTGAACTTTTCCCGGTACTCGTCTCTCATCCTCAACCTCTGCCGGCGGCGTCCAAAGGGTCCTCGCGCCCGGCGTATGCGGGGCGCGGCGTAAAGGGCCATGGCCCTTTACAGAAACGTAGTGTTAATTTTATAGAAACCTGTCAAGAATTGCGATAGGCCCACAGCGCCATTACTTTCACTGTGGGTGAAGCTTTGCATTATATAAGTGAAATCGTGGGCATTTCGCCGCACGATTGGATAATTATTCAGAGGCGACAGAAAAAGAAAAAAGCGGGCCGGAGCCCGCTTTTTTCAGCATGTTACACAAATGTTACATCAGGTGAGGGCCACGCCGGTGTCCTTGTCGAAAACGTGCATGACGCTCTCGCCGAAGGCCAGCTTGATGGTCTCGCCATAGGTGAAGCCCTGGCGGTGCTTCTCGGGCAGGTCCACGGTGGAGACGACGGTGACGACGTCCTTGCCGTGCACGTTGGAGTGCAGGTGGATGGAGGAGCCCATCATCTCGGAGACGTCGACGGTGCCGGTGACGTGCTGCACGGCGTCGTCGCCGCAGAGGGTCATGTGCTCGGGGCGGATGCCGAGGGTGACAACGCCCGGCTTGGCCTTGTTCTCGCGCAGCTTGGCCTGCTTGGCCTCGTCCAGCTCGAAATGCGTGCCGTAGAGGTTGACGCAGTACTTGCCATCCTGCAGCACCAGCTCGGCGTCGTCGAAGAAGTTCATCTGCGGCGTGCCGATGAAGCCGGCGACGAAGATGTTGGCCGGGTGGTTGAACACTTCCTGCGGGGTGCCGATCTGCTGGATGAAGCCGTCGCGCATGATGACGATGCGGTCGCCCAGGGTCATGGCCTCGGTCTGGTCGTGGGTGACGTAGACGAAGGTGGTGTTGATCCTCTGGCGCAGCTTGATGATCTCCGCGCGCATCTGGTTACGCAGCTTGGCGTCCAGGTTGGAGAGCGGCTCGTCCATGAGGAAGACCTTCGGCTCGCGGACGATGGCGCGGCCGATGGCGACACGCTGCCTCTGGCCGCCGGAAAGGGCCTTCGGCTTGCGGTCGAGGTACTGGGTGATGTCGAGGATCTCGGCGGCCTCGCGCACCTTCTGGTCTATGGTGGCCTTATCGACCTTCTTCAGCTTGAGGGAAAAGGCCATGTTGTCGTAAACGGTCATGTGAGGATACAGCGCGTAGTTCTGGAAGACCATGGCGATGTCCCTGTCCTTGGGGGGCACATCGTTGACCACGCGGCCGTCGATGATGACCTCGCCCTCGGAGATCTCCTCCAGGCCGGCGATCATACGCAGGGTGGTGGACTTGCCGCAGCCGGAGGGGCCGACGAGGACGATGAATTCCTTGTCCGCGATCGACAGGTTGAACTGCTGCACGGCCACGACGCCGCGCTCGGTGATCTGAAGGTTGTGCTTCTTCTCGGGCTCTTCGCCCTTTTTCTTTTTCTTCTTCCCCTCGCCGGGAGCGTTGGGGTAGATCTTCATTACGTCTTTCAGGATTACTTCGGCCATTTCCTCGGCTTTGACGCGCCTGCCTCCGCAATGACGCGCCTCGCCCCCGCCCGCAAAGGGCACCGGGCATTACGCCAGGTCTCCACACTGGCGCACCGCAAGCCCGCGGTAAATATCCTCCTTCTTTTCTGTACGCGGCGGCATGAAAATGGAGTGCCGGCGCGCCATGGTTTCCAACATATTGTATATTAATTTCCCATCCCTGTAAACCCGCAATCCTTCACAAATACCCTTTCCGCGTTTACAGCACATTCCACAAAGCCGTTTGCGGCCGGATTTCCATTACATACTGCCGGCGCACGGAAACATATGGTCCCCGGGGCGTGCCCCGGGGACCTGGCGCATATCAAGTTCACTGCCCGCCGCCGGAGCCGGCCTGGCGGTCCACGCTGCGGGCGAAGGACACGCCGTCCTTGTGCAGGTAGATGTCCAGCTTCACGCGGTCGGCGCGGATGAGGCTCTGCGTGAACTCATATACCACGCCGGCCTCCGTGCGCGTGCGGCGCTGGACGGAAAAGGCGCAGCTGCCCGGGCGGCAGCCGAGGAGCTCGGCCTCCCGCCGGCCGAGGATGACGGCCTCGTAGCTGTCCACGGCGCTGTAGGGCACGATGCCCTCCTCATAGAGCAGGCTGTAGAAGCTGTGCGTCTCCAGCAGCTCGCGCGTCAGCTTGGGGTAGATATAGGTGGGGTAGAACGAGGTCTCCAGTATCAGCGGCTGGCCGTTGACGTTGCGGATGCGGGTGAAGCGGTAGATGGGCGTGTTGTGAGTCCCCAGCTCGAGCATGGAGACGATGTCCGGCGAAGGGCTGATGACCTCGAACTCCAGGATGGTGGAGCTGGGGTTCATGCCCATGGCGTTGATCTCGCTGGTGAAGGAATAGACGTTCTCCGTGCGGCGGCGCATCTTGGGCTCGGCCACGAAGGTGCCGCGCCCCTGCTTGCGCACCACCAGGCCCTCGCTCTCCAGCTCGCCGATGGCTTGGCGCACCGTGCTGCGGGAAACGTCGAACGTGCGGCAGAGCTCCGCCTCGCTGGGGAGCAGCGCGCCCGTGCCCAGCGTGCCGGCGGAAATATTCCTCTTTATAATGCTCACGAGCTGGGAATACAGCGGGATATCGCTGTCCATCGAGAGCTTGCTCATCAGAACGGGGTTGGTATCCATGTCTCCTCCTTGGGTCCGGGACGCGCGAAGAGCCGCTCGAGGCAGCTTGTAATAACGTCTGGTATGTCTCTCTCATTATACCCGACCGATGCCTCTTTTACAAGCCCTTTCCCTATGGGGAACCTGCGCGCTTTTGCCGCCGGCGGAGGATATTTTTTCACAAAATTTACAATTAATGCATCAGCCGCCGCAGCAGCGCGAGCGTGTGCGCGCCGAAGGGACGGTATTTCACGGGCAGGTCGGGCCGCAGCGCGCGGTCCATCACGCCGCGCAGGTGGCTGAACTCCTCAAAGCCACGGCGGCCGTGATAGGCGCCCATGCCGCTCTCCCCCACCCCGCCGAAGGGCAGGTGCTCGTTGGTCAGGTGCACCACCGTGTCGTTGATGCAGCCGCCGCCGAAGCGGCAGCGCGCGAGCACGCGCTTTTTGCTCTCCCGGCTGCGGGTGAAGAGATAGAGCGCCAGTGGGCGCGGGCGCGACTCCACGAAGGCGACGGCCTCGTCCAGCGTCCGGTATGTGAGCACAGGCAGCACGGGGCCGAAGATCTCCTCGCCCATGGCGGCGTCGGCGGCCGTCACGCCGGCGAGCAGCGTGGGCTCTATCTTCAGCAAGTGCGGGTCGCAGCCGCCGCCGTAAACCACCTTTTGCGGGTCTATCAGCGCGCGCACGCGCTCAAAGTGCCTCGCGTTCACCATATGGCCGTAGTTTTCATCGCCGAACGCGTCCGGGCACTGGCGGCGGAACTCCGCGGCCAGCGCGCTGAGCAGCTCCGTCTCCACGCGCGCGTCGCAGAGCACATAGTCCGGCGCCACGCAGGTCTGGCCGCAGTTTATCAGCTTGCCGCAGGCGATGCGCCGGGCGGCGAGGGCGATATCCGCCGTGCCGTCCACGATGCAGGGGCTCTTGCCGCCCAGCTCGAGCGTGACGGGCGTCAGGTGTTCGGCCGCGCGGCGCAGCACCTCGCGCCCGGCGGCCGCCCCGCCGGTGAAAAATATGCGGTCGAAGCGCGCGTCGAGCAGGCCGGCGTTCTCCTCCCTGCCCCCGGTCACGGCGAGGACGTGCTCCGGCGGGAAGGCGGAGCGGATTATCTCCGCGATCAGCGCCGCCGAGGCGGGGGCGGAGGAAGCCGGCTTCAATACGGCCGTGTTCCCCGCCGCCACGGCCGCCGCCAGCGGCCCCAGCGAGAGCAGGAAGGGGTAGTTCCAGGGGCTGATGATGAGCACCGCGCCCAGCGGCGAGGGGCTGACGAAGCTGCGCGCGCGGAACTGCGCCAGCGGCGTGGGCGCGCGCCGGGCGCGCATCAGGGCGGGCAGATGCCGCTCCAGGTAGCGTATCCCGCCCAGGAGCAGGCCCGTTTCGCACATATACGCTTCCTCCGGGCACTTGCCGAGGTCCGCGCGCAGCGCCGCGGCGACGTCGCCCTCCCGCTGCTGCAGTTCGCCGTACAGCCGCCGCAGGGCGGCGCGCCGCGCCTCCAGGGGCAGCGTGGCCCCGGTGGCAAAATATCCCCGCTGCGCCGCCAGCGCCGCATCCAGTGTGGCAGAGTCCATAGCAGAGCCTCCTCAGTCCGTTTTTATGACAGTTTAACATCGCCGGGCGCCCCAGGCAAGGGGGGATGAGCAGGGACTTCAGGTCCCTGCGACCTGATTCTGAGAGATTTCTTTTGCTTGCGCCAAAAGAAACACCTCAGACTCCAAAGGCGGCCAACGGCCGCTGGTATTTGCGCTGCGCGCCTCACTGTCGGAAACCTTTCAGGAAACCGGGCCGTAGGCAGATGCCTCCAGGCGCAGCCTGGCTTCGCTTCGCTCGCGGCAC
>DVOV01000036.1 GCA_018713375.1 Candidatus Scatomorpha stercorigallinarum
GGAAAATCCAGGGCGGTTTGCGTTTGGGTTCTTACTTGCTGAGGTTGAAGAAGGCCTTCCTGCCGGCGTACTGGGCGACGTCGAAGAGCTCTTCCTCGATGCGGAGGAGCTGGTTGTACTTGCAGACGCGGTCGGTGCGGCTGGGAGCGCCGGTCTTAATCTGGCCGGCGTTGAGGCCCACGACGAGGTCGGCGATGGTGGTGTCCTCAGTCTCGCCGGAGCGGTGGGAGACGATGGTGGTGTACCCATGGCGGTTGGCGAGCTGCATGGTGTCCAGGGTCTCGGTCAGGGTGCCTATCTGGTTGACCTTGATGAGGACGGCGTTGGCGACGTGGAGCTCGAGGCCCTTCTGCACGCGCTCGACGTTGGTGACGAAGAGGTCGTCGCCGACGAGCTGGACGCGGTCGCCGAGGGCCTTGGTCAGCATGCCCCAGCCTTCCCAGTCGTCCTCGCCCATGCAGTCCTCCATGGAGATTATGGGGTAGTTGTCGGCGAACTTCTTCCACATGTTGACCATCTGGTTGCGGGTCATGGTCTTCTTCGCCTTGGGCAGGGTGTAGGTGCCGTCCTCGTGGTTGTACCAGTCGGAGACGGCGGCGTCGATGGCGAGCATGAAGTCCTCGCCGGGCTTATAGCCGGCCTTCTCGATGGCCGCGACGATGCACTTGAAGGCGTCCTCGTCACGCTTCAGGTTGGGGGCGTAGCCGCCCTCGTCGCCCACGCCGGCGGCGGGAGTGCCGTTCTCCTTCAGCACGCTCTTCAGGGTGTGGAACACCTCGGCGCACATGCGCAGGGCTTCCTTCCAGCTGGTCGCGCCGACAGGCATGATCATGAACTCCTGGATATCGACGTTGTTCGTCGCGTGGGCGCCGCCGTTGAGGATGTTCATCATCGGCACGGGCAGGGTCTTGGCGTTCACGCCGCCCAGGTAGTTGTACAGGGGCAGGTTCAGCGCGGTGGCAGCGGCGCGGGCGCAGGCCAGGGACACGCCCAGGATGGCGTTCGCACCCAGGCGGGTCTTGTTCGGGGTGCCGTCCAGCTCTATGAGCAGCTTGTCGATGGAGGTCTGGTCGAGGACGTTCAGGCCCAGCATGGCCTCGGCTATCTCGGTGTTGACGTTCTCAACGGCCTTGCTGACGCCCTTGCCCAGGTAACGGCTCTTGTCGCCGTCGCGCAGCTCGCAGGCCTCGTAGACGCCGGTGGAGGCGCCGGAGGGAACAGCAGCGCGGCCGACGGTGCCGTCGTCCAGGGTGACCTCGACCTCAACGGTCGGATTGCCGCGGGAGTCCAGTATCTCGCGCGCGGTGACGTCAACGATCTCGAAGTACTCTTTCATTGTAATTCTCCTTCAAAATGTTTTATTGAAATCACTTTTCAATGAGGGATACGCCGGTCATTTCCTTCGGCGCTGGCAGGCCCATGAGCTCCAGCAGCGTAGGCGCGATGTCCGCAAGGCGGCCGCCGGTGCGGAGCTTGAGCTCGCCGGTGCCGACGATGACGAAGGGCACGGGATTCGTCGTGTGCGCGGTGTTGGGGCTGCCGTCAGGCTCGACCATCCTGTCCGCGTTGCCGTGGTCGGCGGTGACTGCGACGCAGATGCCGTTGCGCTTGGCCGCCTGGATCACCTCGCCCAGGCACTTGTCCACGGTCTCGACGGCAGTTATCGCCGCCTCAGTCACGCCCGTGTGGCCGACCATATCGCAGTTGGCGAAGTTGCACACATACAGGCCGCAGCCGCCCTCGTCCATGCGGGCCACGAGCTTGTCCTTGACCTCCACAGCGCTCATCTGCGGGATGAGGTCGTAGGTCGGGTACTCCTTCGGGGAGGGTACGAGCACGCGCTCCTCGCCCTCGTACTGCTTCTCCACGCCGCCGTTCAGGAAGAAGGTGACGTGCGCGTATTTCTCCGTCTCGGCCACGCGGAACTGCTTTATGCCGAGGCTGGAGACATACTCGCCTATCGTGCCGTCCAGGTGCTCGGGCGGGAAAGCGATGGGCAGGGTGAGCGCCGCGTCGTACTGCGCGGTGCAGACGTAGCTAAGCTCCAGCTCCTCGCAGCTCATCGGCGTGTCGGCCGGGAGGTTCCCGGTGAGCGCCCAGGTCATCTCGCGCGCCCTGTCGGGGCGGAAGTTCATGAAGATGACGCTGTCGCCGGAGCGGATCATGCCGTCCTTGCAGCAGACGACGGGCTCGACGAACTCGTCGGTGACGTCGGCGGCGTAGCTGGCCTCGACGGCCTCGACCGGGCCCTTGCAGCCCGCGCCGATGCCGCGGACGATGGCGTCATAGCCCTTCTGAAGGCGCTCCCAGCGCTTGTCGCGGTCCATGCCCCAGAAGCGGCCCTGGATGGTGGCTATCTTGCAGTTGCCGAGCTTCTCGCACTCGGCCTGGAGCTGGGCGACGTAGCCCGCGCCGGTCTTGGGGCCGACGTCGCGCCCGTCCAGGAAGCAGTGGACGTACACGCGCGGCAGGCCGCGGCGCTTGGCCATCTCCAGGATGGCGAAAATATGCGTGATATGGCTGTGGACGCCGCCGTCGGACAGCAGGCCGAGCACGTGCAGCGCGCCGCCCTTGGCAAGCGCGTCGTCCATCGCCTTGACGTAGGCGGGGTTCTCAAAGAAGCTGCCGTCCTTCACGGCATTGGTGATGCGAGGCAGGTCCTGGTACACCACGCGGCCGTCGCCTATGTTGGTGTGGCCGACCTCGGAGTTGCCCATCTGCCCCTCGGGCAGGCCGACGTCGAGGCCGGAGGCCGAGAGCTGAGTATGCGGGCAGTTGGCCAGCAGCTTGTCCATCACGGGCGTGTTCGCGGTGTATATGGCGTTGTCCGGGCCGGGGTTGCCGATGCCGTAGCCGTCCAGGATGATGAGAGCGGTGGGTCTTACATTATCCATGGCTCACTCCGCGGCGGTGCCGGCGATGATGCGGGCAAAGTCCTGGGGCTTGAGCGAAGCGCCGCCGATGAGGCCGCCGTCGATATCCGGCTGGGCCAGCAGCTCGTCGCAGTTCTTGGCGTTCATGCTGCCGCCGTAGAGGATGCTGACGGCGCGCGCAGTCCGGGCGTCGAACATGCCGCGGATAACGGTGCGGATCTCGCGGCAGACCTCCTCAGCCTGGTCGGCGGTGGCAGTGCGGCCGGTGCCGATGGCCCAGATGGGCTCGTAGGCTATGACGCACTTCTTGACCTCACGGGCGTCCATGCCGGCGAGGGCCGCCTTGACCTGGTAGGCGACGTATTCCATGGTGAGCTCACGCTCGCGCTGCTCCAGGCTCTCGCCCACGCAGATGATGGGCGTGATGCCCGCGGCGAGCAGGGCCTTGGCCTTGGTGTTCACGAGAGAATCGCTCTCGGCGTGGTACTCGCGGCGCTCGCTGTGGCCGACGATGCAGTACTTGACACCCAGGTCAGCCAGCATGGCGGCGCTGACTTCGCCGGTATAGGCGCCGGACTCGTGCGCGGAGACATCCTGCGCGCCGAAGGCGAGGCGGCTGTCGCGCATGACCTTGGCCATGGCGGGGATTATCGGGAAAGGCACGCAGAGCACGCTCTCGCAGGTCTTGGTCTTGGGCATAGCCGCGCGCAGTTCCTCAACAAAGGGCTTGGCCTCGGAGGCCAGCTTGTTCATCTTCCAGTTGCCGGCTATAACGGTCTTGCGGTATTTTCTGTTCATCGTGATCGCTCCTTATTTGTCAAGCAGGCAGGCGACGCCGGGCAGCTCCAGACCCTCAAGGAACTCGAGGGAAGCGCCGCCGCCGGTGCTGATGTGGGTGATCTTGGCGGCCTGGCCGCTCTTCTCCACAGCGGAGGCGCTGTCGCCGCCGCCGATGATGGTCACCGCGCCGGAGTTGGCGACGGCCTCGGCCATCTTCCAGGTGCCGTTCGCGAAAGCCGGGAACTCAAACACGCCCATGGGCCCGTTCCACACGATGGTGCCCGCGCCCTTCACGGCCTCGCAGTAGAGCTCGACGGTCTTGGGGCCGATGTCCATGCCCATGAGGTCCTCGGGGATGTCCTCGCCCGCCTCGACGGGGGCGGCGTCCTTCGCGAACTCGGC
>DVOV01000037.1 GCA_018713375.1 Candidatus Scatomorpha stercorigallinarum
TCTTCTTTTGACAAAGGGCTTGATTACTGATGGAATTTGTATTATATTGTGCGTACCGAAGTTATGTTAAGCGCGTCTCCAGGAGGCGCGCGCCATGAGGCCCGCAGTGCGTCTTGTGCCGGGCCGGCCCGGCCCGGCGGGGCTTGCCCCGCTGATCCTGGCCATCCTCTGCGCCGCTTTTCTGGCAGGCGCTGTGCTGGGGGCTTTTACAAGCTCCGCCGCCGCTGGGGAGGCGGCGGCTGCTATCGGCGAGGACGGGCAGGTGTACGGATACGACACCTTCCTTGAACACCTGTTCGGCTGCGCAAAATACCATGTGCTGGTGCTGCTGTTCGCCACGTCGGTGTTCGGCGCGGTGTTGATACCGGCGGCGCTGGCTTTCCGCGGCTTTGCGCTGGCCTGCTCGGCGGCGGGCATCGCGGCGGCCTATCCCGGCCGCGGCGCGCTGCTGGCGGCTGTGGCGCTGGGCCTGCCCGCTGTGCTGACGGTCCCGGCGCTGTTCCTGCTGGCCTTTGACGGCTTTGCATTTTCCGCACGGCTTTCGGCGCTGTGCCTGCGCCGGACGCCGCCGGCGCCGTTCCTGCGGGGCGACGACCGGGCGCTGGCCGCGGCGGCCGCCTTGTTCCTGGCCGCTGCCGTGGAGTGTTTTGCGGTGCCGCCGCTCGTGCGGCTGATACTATGACTTGAATTTTTGAATGGGGGTGTGAGCGTGAGCGACGATGTCTGTCTGGCCGAATTCCAGAAGTATCTGGCCGAGGTCAAAAAGTCCTCCGCCAACACCCTGGCCTCCTATATGCGGGACGTCCGCCAGCTGGAGGGCTACCTCAACTCCCACGGCCTGCCCGGGCTGGCGGAGGCGGGGGAGGACGACCTCCTGAATTACACGCACTGGTTGAAGGCCGCAGGCAAGTCCGCTGCCACCATATCGCGCTGCATCGCCTCGCTCAAGTGTTTCTACAATTTCCTGCTCAGCGAAGGGGAGATAGACGACCTGCCCACCGGCAAACTGGTGCCGGAGAAAGCGGAGCACAAGCTGCCGCAGATACTCACCAGCAAGGAAGTCGAGCTTCTGCTCGAGCAGCCCGAGTGCACGGACATGAAGGGCTACCGCGACCGCGCGATGCTTGAGCTGCTGTATGCAACGGGCATCCGCGTCAGCGAACTCATCGGGCTCAATACCTCCGACATCAATCTGCCCGCCGGCGTCATCCGCTGCACGAGCAAGGGCAAGGAGCGTATGATACCACTGTATCCGGCCGCCGTCAAGGCTTTGAACGAATACGTGGAATTCATCCGCCCGCAAATGATCGCAGACCCGGACGAGCACGCATTGTTCGTCAACGTCAGCGGTGAGCGCATGTCGCGCCAGGGATTCTGGAAGATCATCAAGTCCTATCAAGCCAAGGCGCACATTGAAAAGACCATCACCCCGCACACGCTGCGCCACTCCTTCGCCGCGCACCTGCTGGAAAATGGCGCTGACCTGCACGCCATTCAGGAGATGCTGGGCCACGCGGACATATCCTCCACGCAGGTGTATTCACATCTGGTGAAAAAGCAGCTAAAAGACATATACAACAAAGCCCATCCACGGGCCTGACAACAGGCAGACGCGATACCCCGGCATTTCGCCGGGGTATATTTTATTTTGCATGCCCATACGCTTTACAGCAACTTTACACAGCCTTGATAGAAGAATTGAAACGTCCCGGGCATAATATCCCTGATGATAATGATAATGGGGGAAAGGCATGAAATACGGCATCGTTGACGTTGGCTCGAATACCATCCGGCTCTCGGTCTACAACTGCGGGGGGCATGACTTCAAGCTCCTGATGAACAAAAAAGTCACAGCCGGCCTGGCGGGTTACATCAAAAGCGGCGAGCTGAGCGACGCCGGCATCCTCGTTGCCTGCCGCACGCTCTGCTCCTTCCGCGAGCTGGCGCAGAACATCGGCGTGGACGGCATGAGCGTTTTCGGCACTGCGCCGCTGCGCAATATCGTCAACACCGAGGAGGCCGTGAACACCATCAAGTCTGTTACGGGCATCAGCATCGACGTCCTCAGCGGCGCGGATGAGGCGCAGCTCTCCTATACCGGCGCCACCTGGGGCGGCAATGTGCCTCTGGCCGGCCTGCTGGCGGACATCGGCGGCGGCTCCACTGAGCTCGTTTCCTACGCCGACGGCAAGGTGATTGCCGGCTGCAGCCTGCCTGTGGGCTCGCTTTCGCTCTATACCGAATACATCTCAGGCCTTTTTCCCACAAAGGAAGAGCGCCATGAGATGCGCGACCGCGTCAAGCGCGAGCTTAAGCGCGCCGGCATGCCCGGCTCAAGGCACATGCACCTCGTGGGCGTCGGCGGTACGATACGCGCCGCCGCCAAGCTGCACAGCCGCCTGGCCGGCACGGAGCCCGGCGCGCGCCTGATACCCACCGACGAGATATTGGAGCTCTATAAAAGCCTGAAAAAGGGCGGACGCCGGGCGCTGGAGCTTATCATCCGCACGGCTCCCGAGCGTATCCACACCATCATCCCAGGCATGGCCATCCTCTGCGCTGTGCTCACGTGCTACAGTGTGGAGACGGTCTCAGTAAGCGAGTGCGGCGTACGCGAAGGCTATCTTCTGAGCAAAGTGATGGGGGCCGTTGACAATGCACGAGGATAAAAAGATAGACGTCAGCTATTGTCAGGACCGCGAGCTGTCCTGGCTGCGCTTCAACGAGCGCGTGCTCGAGGAGGCGCGCGACGAGAGTGTGCCGCTCTTTGAAAGGCTCAAATTCGCCTCTATCTTCACCAGCAACCTTGACGAGTTTTTTATGATCCGCGTGGGCTCAATTTACGACATGACGCTCTCGAAGCAGAGCCATATCGACAGCAAAAGCGGTATGGCGCCGTCCGAGCAGCTGGAGGCCATCTTCAAGGCCATGCCCGCGTTATATAAGCAGCGCGACAAGACGATATCGACCATAAACTCACGGCTCAGAAGCTGCAATATCTGCTGCCTGAGCCCCGGAGAGCTGGACGGCAAGGAGAAAAAACAGGCCGAACAGTGGTTTCGCGACAGCATTTATCCCGTCCTGTCGCCGATGGTGATAAACGGCCACCATCCATTCCCACACCTGCCCTCCAAGAGCCTCAACGTTGTGCTCGTCCTGCAAAGGGAAGGGGAGAGGGTGTTCGGACTGGTGCCCATCCCCAGGGTCCTGCCGGAGTTTTTTTGCTTCAATGAACAGGGCCTCCGATACATCCTGGCTGAGCAGCTGGTGCTCGAATACGCCGGGCGGCTATTCCGCTCCTATCAGGTCGTGGAAAAACACGTCATGTGTGTCACGCGCAATGCCGACATAAGCCCCGAGGACGAGGACTACGACG
>DVOV01000038.1 GCA_018713375.1 Candidatus Scatomorpha stercorigallinarum
TGCGCTCAAAGTCGGACTTGCGCGCCGCTTCCTCGCGGTACGCGCGCACCGCGTCGATATTCGCGAGCTTGTCTGCCCACTTCTCGATCAGCGCGTGCTCGGGGCTCATGACCATATAAGTGGCGCCGAAGAGCGTATCGGGCCGCGTGGTGAAAACGCAGAGCTTGTCGCCGGCCGTGGTGGCAAAATCCACCTCCGCGCCGGTAGAGCGGCCGATCCAGTTGCGCTGCTGGATCTTCACGCGCTCGATGTAATCGACGTCGTCCAGGTCGTCGAGCAGCCGCTGGGCGTATTTGGTGATGCCCAGCATCCACTGGCTCTTTTCCTTCTTGATGACCTCGCCGCCGCAGCGCTCGCAGACGCCGTTGACGACCTCCTCGTTGGCGAGCACGATCTTGCAGCTGGTGCACCAGTTGACGGGGATGCTGGCCTTATAGGCCAGGCCGTGCTTGTACATCTGCAGGAATATCCACTGCGTCCACTTGTAATACTCGGGGTCGGTGGTGTCCACCACGCGGTCCCAGTCGAAGCTGTAGCCCAGCATCTGCAGCTGCTTGGTGAAGCGCTCGATGTTGCGCTTGGTGACGTCCCGCGGATGCATGTGGTTCTTGATGGCGTAGTTCTCCGTCGGCAGGCCAAAGGCGTCAAAGCCTATGGGGAACAGGACGTTTTCGCCCTCCATGCGGCGCTTGCGGGCCACGATGTCCATGGCCGTGTACGGGCGGGGATGGCCGACGTGCAGGCCGTCGCCGGAGGGGTAAGGGAACTCTACCAGGGGAAAGAACTTCTTGCGCGTGTCATCGCCGGTGACGGCGGCGAAGGTCTTGTGCTCGAGCCAGTAGTTCTGCCATTTTTTCTCAATTCTTGCGAAATCGTAAGCCATACTATCGTTCAACCTCTCTCAATTTCTTCTGTCCGGCTGCCCCTTTGACCCGAGCGCGCTCAGGCCGTAGGGCTGGGAAGGGATGAGAGGTCCACCTCCCCCGCGTCGGCCCAAAGGTGCTCGAGGTTATAGAACTCGCGCGCCTCCTTCTGGAAGACATGCACGATGACGCTGCCGAAATCGAGCAGTATCCAGTCCCCGCCGCGGTAACCCTCGCGCCGCAGCGGCGGCTCGCCGAGGTCGGAGAGCGCCTTGTCGCACTCGTCGGTCAGCGTTTTGACATGGGTGGAGCTGGTGGCGGTGCAGATAACGAAATAATCTGCCAGGATGGTGCGCTCCGTCGTGTGCAGGACCTTGATGTCCTTGGCCATCTTGGCGTCCAGCGCATGGACGGCGGCGGCGGTGATCTCGAGCGGTGTCAGCATCTGTATCTCCCTTTCCATCAATAATAGTATCCGTAGAAATGGGTCTCCCCGCCGGCGACGTAGCCCTGGGTGGTGTCGAAGGTGGCGCCGTTGTCAAAAGTGGCTATCATGTCCACGTTGTCGCGGGTTATCTCCACCGTGTAGGGGTTGAAATACTCGTTCACCATCACCAGCCAGTCGTCGATGTAGGGGATGACGTAGCTCTCGCCGTACACCGTGCCGTCCGGCTTGCTGGGCAGGGTCATGAAGCTGATGTCCTCGGACGAGAGCTTGAGGAACTCCGCCGCCAGATAGGCGATATTGCCCAGGCTGAGGGTGGTGTCCACGCTGCTCATGACGATGTCGTAGATCTTCGGCAGGTTGGTGATATTGCCCAGGCTCAGCGTCTGCGAGGCCAGGGCCATAAGCAGCTTCTGCTGGAACTCGATGCGCTCGATGTCGCCACGGGCATAGGTCTGTGAGCCGTCGTTGGACATGCGGAAGCGCATGGCGTTGACGAAATTCTCGCCGTCCAGCCGCTGGTAGCCGGCCTTGATGTGGATGCTCACCGGCGGGTTCTGGTCGGGCGCGTCCCAGTCCATGTCGAAGGGTATGTCGTAATACACGCCGCCCAGGGCGTCCACGATCTCCTCAACGACCTGTATCTCCACGATGGCGTAAAAGTCCACCCGGTAGCCCAGCAGGTCCTCCACCGTGTCCAGCAGGGCGGTGACGCCGTCGCCTCCGTTGTTGATGCTGGAGGGATAGGGCTGGTTCATCTTCTTGTGCAGGTTGTCGATGTTCACCAGTGTGTCACGTGGGATATTGACCAGGTTGAGCTTGCCCGCGGCGATGTCGAACATGCCGATGATGTTCGTGTCCGTGTGGAAGCCCTCGCGGTCCAGGCCGCTGATGAGGAAGGTGTAGACGTCGTCCCTGCGGTTGGCCGCATCGATCACGTCCGGCTCCTCGGCGGCGACGCCGTTGTCCGTGGGCGCGGCGCTTTCCGTCACGTCGTCCGCGCCGGGCGTGGCGATATCCGGCGGCCTCATCCAGGCCTTGACGCCGGCGTAGACGCCGATGCCGATGGCCGCGATCACCGCCAGGGCGATGACGAGCTTCTTCACCCAGCGGTGGGAGGAGCGGCGCTCCTCGCGGGAGACGTATTCGTCGGAGGAAAAGCGCTGCTGCGGCTGCGCGCCGTAGCTCGTGCCCTGCGTGCTGTTGTAGCCCGAGGACGTGTCCTGGGCGCCGGTATAGCTGGAGCTGTTCTCCACGCGGCGGGCCTGGCGCTCGCGCCTTTCGGCGCGCTCGCGGCGCTCCTCCTCGTAATAGTCAAGGTCCGGGCTGGCGGAGCGCTCCACTTCCCGCTCCGCGCCGTTGTTTGCCTGGCTGTTGTATCTATGCGTATTGCCGGCCGAGTGCCGGCCTTTCTTTCCGCTTCCGCCAAAGAGTTGCATTATCGCGTTTCGTCCTTTCTGAAGAAGAGAAGTGCGTTCACAGACGCCGTGTGCGGCTCCGTCCCCTTTTCGCGCAGCTCCTGAAGGCTCATCTCCAGGCCCAGCTCCATCGCCCGGTCGAGGTCGCGGTAGGCGAGCTCACGCAGGCCGTCCACGCCGGGGAAATCGCGCGTGGGCTCGATGTAATCGGCCATGTAGATGATCTTGTCGAGCAGCGTCATGCCCGGCCGGGCGGTCGTGTGCCAGCGGATGGCGGAATAGACCTCATCGTCCACCCCGAACAGGTCCCTCGCCACGGCGGCGCCGGTGACGGCGTGCGTCAGCTTGAGGTTTTCCCGTTCGAATTTGTCGAATACTATACCATATTTCTCCGCCAATAGCAACTGCTCCGGCATGCTGAGTTTCTTGGTGATGTCGTGCAAAATCCCGGCCTCCGCGGCCTCGTCCGGGTCGGCGTCCCAGCGCTCTGCCAGGCGCACGGCCTCCTGCTCGCAGCCGAGGACATGCGGCACGCGCGACGCCTTCAGCCAGGGCCGCACCTGCTCCCGCAGCCAGGGCAGCGAGGGCTTCGCCCCATAGCTGCGGCGGCGGATGATGCGCGCGTAGACCTCGCCGTCGAGGATGCCGTCCCCCCGCCGCTCGCGCAGCAGCGAGCGTATGTCCGAGCTGGACATTGGCATCGGTGCGGCGTCCAGGATATCGATGCGCGCGCCGTAGCGCCCGCGCAGGTCCTCCGCACAGCGCCGGAGGTCGTCCGCCTCCCCATCCTCGCGCGGCATCACGGCCAGGCGGCAGTTTTCCAGCAGCCAGCGCGCCTCGTGCCAGAGCTCAAAGCTCAAAAGCATGTCCGCGCCCATGCAGAGCGCGATCTCCGCGCCGGGATACATGTCCATCAGCTCGCGCACGGTGTCCGAGGTGTAGCTTGCGCCGCCGCGGCGCAGCTCCAGGTCGGAGACCTCGGCCCAGTCGCAGCCGCGGAAGGCGATGCGCGTCAGTTCCAGGCGCTCGGCGGCGTCCGGGCTGCCGGAGGCCATGGCCTTGTGCGGCGGCTCCGCCGCGGGCATCACGAGGAAGCGCTCCGGCCGCAGGGCGTCATATGCCGCGCGGGCCGCGCGCACATGCGCCGGGTGCGTCGGGTTGAAGCTGCCGCCGTAGATGGCAACGGTCATTTTTTCTTCGCCGCCTTCGGGAGCTCGATCCTGGGATCGGTCTCGTTGCGCTTATAGAGCACGAACTTGCTGCCTATCACCTGCACCTGCTCGGCACGGCAGCGTGCGGCCAGAGTGTCGCAGGCCTCGCGGGCGGTGAGCATGGAGTTTTCCAGCACGCGCCCCT
>DVOV01000039.1 GCA_018713375.1 Candidatus Scatomorpha stercorigallinarum
ATTGGTGGCGGTGTTGCCGGCGAAGCCGGGATCGGTCTGCGTGACGACGAGCTCCACGAAGTTGGGCGGCTCGACCGCGAACACCTTGCCCTTGTAGCTCATGACGACGCAGGGCATGTTCTCGGTGACGAACTTGAAGCTGTCGCCGAGCAGGCTCTCGTCGATGGGGATGAGCTCGTAGCTCTCGGGGTCCATGAAGTAGTAGAGGTTGCCGTCGGCATAGCTGTACTCCATGGTCTTGCGCTCGATGGTGGCCTCTTCGAACTTCGCGGTGGGGTTGAAGCTGGTCTCAACGACCGCACCGGTGATGACGTTCTTCATCTTGGTGCGGACGAAGGCCGCGCCCTTGCCGGGCTTGACGTGCTGGAACTCGACGACCTGCATAACCTGGCCGTCCATCTCGAAGGTAACGCCGTTACGGAAATCGCCTGCGGATATCATATATTTTGCCTCCTGTGGTGTGTTTAGTCTGATAACCAATGTATTTTACACTATAACCGCGCTTTTGGCAATATGTAATTGCAAATTGGCGGCAAAAACCGCGCTCAGCCGCGCTTGCAGCGGGCGATCTGGCCCTGCATCCAGTGGAACGAGTCCTTTTTCAGCCTCTCGCAGGTGCGGAAATCGACATAGGCGAGGCCGAAGCGCGCGTCAAAGCCGCGGCTCCACTCGAAATTGTCCGTCAGCGCCCAGTAGTAATAGCCGCGCAGGTCCACGCCGGCGTCCAGCGCCCGGCGCAGCGCGAGCAGGTAGCGCTCCAGGAAGTCTATGCGCCCCGGGTCGTGCACCTGCCCGTCCAGGCTCACCACGTCCGCGCAGGCCACGCCGTTTTCCGAGATGTAGAACGGCAGCCGGTAGCGCTCGTAAAGTATGCGCACGCCCCAGTCGAGGGCCTCCGGCGTCACGGGCCAGCCGATGGCCGTGCGCGGGAAGCCGGGCCAGCGCCCGGCGAACTCGAAGCCGCCATCCACGGCGCGCACGGCGTGGGCGTTATAGATGTTGATGCCCAGGGCGTCCGGCACGGCGTGCATCGTCTCCAGCTCCTCCGGCGTGACGGAGGCCGCCAGCGGCTCCGCGGCCGTCCCCGCGCAGTGCGGGTAGCGGCCGAAGCAGATGGGGTCGAGCAGCCAGTGGTGGGTGAACGCCCAGTCGCCGCCGTTGGTGGAGAAGCAGGCCGCGCGGGCGGCGGCGATGTCCTCCGGCGTCTCCTCCAGCGGGTAGCAGGCCCGCCCGGTGGAGGCGATGGCCACCACGGCGTGCGGGTCGGCGGCCTTTATCGCCCGCTGGGCGAGGCCGTGGGCCAGCTGCTGGTTCACCAACACGCGGAACTGCCCCGCTGCGTCCAGCTTGCGCCCCGGCGCGTGTACGCCGTCGCCATAGCTGATGCCCACGGTACACTGCGGCTCGTTGAGCGTGTACCAGATGCGCACCCTCCCGCGGAAACGCGCGGCCATCATGCCCGCGTAGCGGGCGAAGGCCTCCGCCGTTCCGCACACGGTCCAGCCGCCGCGGTCCTCCGCCGCCTGCGGCAGCTCCCAGTGATAGAGCGTCACCGCCGGCTCGATGCCGGCAGCCAGCAGCGCGTCCACCAGGCGCTCATAGTAGGCGATGCCCGCCTCGTTCCAGCGCCCGTCCGCCTGCGGGTCGATGCGCGCCCAGCTGGCGGAGAAGCGGTAGCTGTCCGCCCCCAGCTCGCGCAGCAGCGCCACGTCCTCCGCCCAGCGGTGGTAGGAGTCGCAGGCGACGTCGCCGTTCCAGCCGTCGGCGATCTTGCCCGGCGTGTGCGTGAAAGTGTCCCATACCGAGGGCCCGCCGCCGTCCGCGGTGGCCCAGCCTTCGACCTGATAGGCGCTCGAAGCGGCGCCCCAGAGGAAATCGCGCGGGAAGGGGATGTTCATCGCTGTCCTCCTTGTCCTGCCGGCGGCCGCGGGCATTCCCCGCCGGCGCTGCCTATTGGTGCGGGTAGTGGGGGTCGAACCCACACGGATCGCTCCACAGGAACCTAAATCCTGCGCGTCTGCCAATTCCGCCATACCCGCACATACGTGTCCATGATACTATGTCCGGCGGCCAAAGTCAATTCCCCGCTTGACTTTGGCCGCGCGGCAGGTTTATCATACTGTAAAACATTAAAACGAGGTGTTGGATATGCTGGGCGCTCTTGCCAACAGCGCCGGCGTGCTCTTCGGCGGCCTTCTGGGCGCGCTGCTGGGCAGCCGCATAAAAGAAAAGTATACCTCTTCCCTGCTCAGCGCGCTCGCGCTCGCCAGCGTCGGGCTGGGCGTCGTCTACTGCATCGGGACGGACGACCCGCTCTGCCTCATCGTCTGCCTCGCCGCCGGCACGTTCATCGGTGAGCTTCTGCGCATAGACGACGGCGTGAAGGGCCTGGGCGCGCTGGCCGGGCGGCTCGCCGAGCGCTCCGGCGGCTCCGGCGGGCGCTTTACGCAGGCTTTCGTCTCCTGCAGCATCATCTTCTGCGTGGGCAGCATGTCCGTCATGGGCAGCGTGCAGTCCGGCCTCAACGGCGACAACAGCATCCTCTTCGCCAAGGCCGTGCTGGACTTCGTGGCCTCGCTGGCCTATGGCGCCGCGCTGGGGGCGGGCGTGCCCGCGGCCGCCGCCTGCGTGCTGGTGGTGGAGGGCGGCATCGCCCTGCTCGCCGGCAGCGCCGCGCCGCTGCTGACCGACGCCGCCGTGGCCGAGATGTCCGCCGTCGGCGGCGTGCTCCTCATCGGCCTCGGCCTCGAACTGCTGGGCGCACGCGCGCAGCCGCTGAAGATAGCCAACATGCTCCCGGGCGTGTTCCTGCCCGTCGCCTACCTCCCGCTGAGCGGGTGGCTCTCCGGCCTGCTTTGAGGGCCGAAAATCGGCGCCGATCCCCGTAAATTCTCTGCCCACGTGTCGCTCCGTGTCGAATTTTCTGTTATTATGTAAATAAGTTTTCTCCTGATACTGCCTTTGTGACCCTTGAAAACAATGCTGAGATATGCTAAATTATTACGTACAGAGCGGCAATTCTGCGTAAAAAAATATATTGCAGTCCGTAATTGTAAAATAACGGAGGTAAGTATTATGGAAACTAAAACGCGCGTCCTCATTGCCGACCCGAGCGAGGATTTCCGGCGCATGCTGGCGGACGCGATCGCCGCGGAGGGCGACATGGAGCCCGCCGGGCAGGCGGAAGACGGCGTGGAGGCGCTGGCCCTGGCCGCCGAGCTGAAGCCGGACATCCTGCTGACCGAGCTGGTGCTCCCGCGCCTGGACGGCCTGACGCTGCTGCGCCGCCTGCCGGAGACGGGCGCGAGCCCGCGGGTGATCGTCGTCTCCGGCTTCTACAACGACCACGTGGTGGCGGACTGCGGCGAGCTGGGCGTGAGCTACTTCATCCCCAAGCCCTGCGACGCGGCGTCCATCCTGGAGAACCTGCGGATGGTGGCGGCGCCGCTGATGAGCCCCGCCGCGCCGCGCCCGGCGCCCGTGCGCCCCGCCGAGCCCAGCCTGGAGGCCGTCGTCACCGACATCATCCACGAGATCGGCGTCCCCGCCCACATCAAGGGCTATCAGTACCTGCGCGAAGCCATAATACTTACGATAAATGATATGGATATCATCAACGCCGTCACCAAGGTGCTCTATCCCGAGGTGGCGCGGAAGTTCAACACCACGCCCTCCCGCGTGGAGCGGGCCATCCGCCACGCCATCGAGGTCGCCTGGGACCGCGGCGACATCGAGACGCTGCAGAAGTTCTTCGGCTACACCGTCTCCAACATCAAGGGCAAGCCCACCAACAGCGAGTTCATCGCCATGATCGCCGACTGCCTCAGCCTCCGCCGCCGGGCGGCCGAGCAGGCGCGGATGTGAAAAGGCATATCTCCCCCGTCCCGTTCATACGCTTGTGTGAATGGAACGGGGGTGTTTTTTATGTACGGTGAATATCCCATCGTGCTCGGCGGGGAGACGCGCGGGGAAGTGCGCGTGTATCCCGAAGGGCTGATGACGGTGTTTGAGGCCACGGCGGAGGACCCGGGCGCCATGCTGCGCCTTTCCGTCTACGGCGGCGGGGCGGAGGGCTATCTGGGCGTGATGGCCCCCTGCGGCGAGGGGCGCGTGTCGCTCCGCCGGCGGCTCAGCCGCGCGGCCCTGTCCGGCTTCCCGGAGGACATCGAGCTGGCCGCCCCTGCAGGCGGGCTGCCCGCGCCGCCGCTGCCGGCGGAGCCGGAGGCCGCGCCGGCGAGCGAAGCGGTCGCATCCCAGGCCGGGGAGGCCCTCCCCGCGGCGGCGGAGGAAGCGCCCTCCGCCGCGGAGCCCTCGCCCGAGCCGGACGCCCAGCCCCCGCCCGCCGGGGAGGGGGACACGCTCTGGTTCACCACGCCGGACGGGGCGCTTACCACATTTGACGGGCAGCGCAGCCTGGTGGCCCTGCCGGCCGACGAACTGCGCCTGCCGCGCTGGGCGGCGGGGGCGGAGCGCGTGATAAACGGCCGCAAATACATTGTATTCCCGCGCTGAAAATGGTATAATTGGTGTTATTCAACAGATAAAGGAGCGAACGGGCCATGCAGATGACCGATATCATTGCCAAAAAGCGCGACGGCGGCGAGCTGACGCGCGAGGAGATAGGTTACTTCATCAGCGGCTATACGCGCGGGGACATACCCGATTACCAGGCCAGCGCGCTGCTGATGGCCATCGTCTGGCGCGGCATGACGCGGCAGGAGACGCTGGACCTGACGCTGGCCATGATGCACAGCGGCGAGACGCTCGACCTCAGCCCCATCAGCGGCGTGAAGGCCGACAAGCACTCCACCGGCGGCGTGGGCGACAAGACCTCGCTCGCCCTGCTGCCGATGGTGGCCGCGCAGGGCGTGCGCATGGCGAAGATGTCCGGCCGCGGCCTGGGGCACACGGGCGGCACCATCGACAAGTTGGAGAGCTTCCCCGGCTTTTCCTGCGCGCTGACGGACGAGGCCTTCCTCTCCCAGGTCGAGCGCATCGGCCTCGCCATCGCCGGGCAGACCGCCGACCTCGACCCGGCGGACAAGAAGCTCTACGCCCTGCGCGACGTGACGGGCACGGTGAGCTCCATCCCCCTCATCGTCAGCAGCATCATGTCGAAAAAACTGGCCGCCGGGGCGGACGTCATCGTGCTGGACGTGAAGTGCGGCGACGGGGCCTTCATGAAAACGGAGGCCGACGCGCGCACGCTGGCCGCTGAAATGGTGGAGATAGGCAAAATGGCCGGGCGCAGGACCGTCGCCTGCATCACGGGCATGGACCAGCCGCTGGGCCGCGCCGTCGGCAACGCGTTGGAGGTCAAGGAGGCCATAGCCCTGCTTAGCGGCAGCTTCGGCGGCGACCTGCTCGAGCTCTGCCTGACGCTCGGCTCCTGCATACTCACCGAATCCGGCGCCGCCGCCAACGACGCGGAGGCGCGCGAGAAGCTCGAGCGCGGCATCGCCGACGGCTCGGCCCTCGCCAAGCTCGCGGAGCTGGTGGAGGCCCAGGGCGGCGACAGGCGCGCGGTGTACGACACCTCGCTGCTGCCGGCCGCGCCCGTGACGCTGGAGGTGCCCTCCCCCGCCGGCGGCTACGTCGCCGGCATCGCGGCCGAGCGCAGCGGGCTCGTCAGCATGCACCTCGGCGGCGGACGCGCCACCAAGGACAGCGTCATCGACCTCGCCGTGGGCTTCGTGCTCAACAAAAAGACGGGCGACGCCGTCGCGCCCGGCGAGAGCCTGGCCACCATCCACGCGCGCGACGAAAAGAGCGCTGCGGAGGCCGCGGAAAAGCTCGCCGCGTGCTTCAGCTTCAGCGGCACGCAGCCGGCCGTGCCCGGCATCATCCGCGACATCATCCGCTGAGGGGGAGCACACATGAAGATAACCTGCCTGATGGACAACGTGGCCCGCGAGGGCTACGCCTGTGCGCACGGGCTGAGCCTCTATATCGAGGCCTGCTCGCGGCGCTTCCTCTTCGACCTGGGGCCCGACGCCGGCTATATCGAAAACGCCCGCCGCGCGGGCATCGACCTCACAAAATGCGAATTTGCCATCATCTCCCACGCACACGACGACCACGGCGGCGGCCTGGCCGCCTTCCTCGAGCTCTGCCCGCACGCGCCGGTCTATGTGCGCGAGGGCGGCTTTGAGCCGCACTGGTCGCATCCCGCGCCGGGCGAGAGCAAGGCCATCGGCCTTGACCCCTCGCTGGCGAATGATCCGCGCATCGTCTACACGGGCGAGGAATACGAGATCAGCCCGGGGCTGACGCTCTTTGCCGGCGTGCGCGGGCGCGAGCTCTTCTCCGGCGCCAACCGCGTGCTCTTCGGGCCCGACAACGTCACGCCCGACGACTTCGCGCACGAGCAGGACCTGCTCATCGAGGAAAACGGCCGCCGCTGCCTGATCGCCGGCTGCGCGCACAGCGGCATCGTCAACATCCTCGCGCGCTGCGCCGAGCTCTGCCCGCAGCCGCCCGACGCCGCCGTCGGCGGCTTCCACCTGATGATCCCCTCCACAGGGGAGTCGGACGCGGCGCTGACGGACGCCATCGCCGAACGCCTCGCCGCGCTGCCCACGCGCTTCTACACCGGACACTGCACCGGCCTCAGCAGCTTCGAGCGGCTGAAGGCGCGGATGGGCTCACAGATAAGCTACCTCGCCGCCGGCGACACGATAACTGTCTGAGCCGCCGCGGGCAAATATGAAAGCAGGCCCCTTTTGGGGCCTGCTTTCGCGTTATCCGGCATGTGGCGGAGGCCTCCGCCGGCCGGTCATTTTTTCATCAGCGCGGAGGCTGTGGACGCTATCAGCTCGCAGTCGTCCGTGGCCAGATAGAGGTGGTTGGCCGCGAGGGCGCTGCCGGCGGCGAGGGTCTCGCCGGTGGTGAGGTCGGTGAGGGCGGCGGTGGCGGCGGCCGTGCCGCTGCGGAAGAGCAGCTGCGTCCCCGCCGGGCAGGGCGTGCCCTCGCCCTCCGCCAGGGAGACGGCCTCGAAGGCCCCGGCGGCGTCCGCCAGGCTGTTCTGCACGCTCTCCTCCAGCTCGCGGGCCTCGGATTCGATGCGGCTGGTGTACGCGCTGCGGATGGATGGCGCGAGCACGTCGTCCAGATAGCTCATGGATATCAGCGGGTCGCCCTGGGTGCCGGCGGTGCCGGCGGCGTAGGCCCCGAGGCCGCCGGCGAGGACGGCCACGGCCAGCAGCAGGACGATCACATGCCATTTTTTCATCGTATGTACCTCCGTCGTCCTCCCGGGGCTGACCGCCCCGGGAGCGCTTTTTTCTTCACTGTGTGAGCCCGAAGCTCACGGCTATGGCGCCGTTCACTTTGTCCATCGTCGCGCCGTCCAGCTGGCCCATCCGCTCGCGCAGGCGGGATTTGTCCAGCGTGCGTATCTGCTCGAGCAGCACCACGCTGTCGCGGCTGAGGCCGTAATTGCGGGCCGAGAGCTCGATATGCGTCGGCAGCCGGGCCTTGCCCGTCTGCGAGGTGATGGCCGCGGCGATGACCGTCGGGCTGTGACGGTTCCCCGTGTCGTTCTGGACGATCAGCACAGGGCGCATCCCGCCCTGCTCGCTGCCGACCACGGGGCTGAGGTCGGCGTAATAGATGTCCCCGCGTTTGACCGCATTGTGCATTTTTCGTTCACTCTCCGTATTCGCGCGATAAGGGCCGCGCGCTCGCCCACTCACATTGTATGTAGGGCGGAGGGCCGCTGCCCCCAGGAGTATTCTCACACGGAGAGCGCCGTTTTATACATCACACATAGACGCGCGGCACGCGCGGCGAGACGGCGCACAGCAGTTCGTAGGATATCGTCCCCGCTTTGGCCGCCTGCTCGTCCACGCTCAGTCCCTGGCCGAAAACGGTGACCACGTCGCCCACGCGCACGTCGTCCATGCCCGTGATGTCCACCATGCACATGTCCATGCAGATGGTGCCCACTTCGCGCGCGCGGCGGCCGTTGATGAGCACGTCCATCACGCCGGAGAGCCGCCGCGGCAGCCCGTCGGCATAGCCCACCGGTATCACGGCCAGGCGCATGTCCCGCTCGCAGGTGAAGGTGCGGCCATAGCTGATGGTATCCCCCGCGCGGTGCTCGGTGATCTCGCTCACGCGCGTGAGGACGGTCATCACCGGCTTCAGGTCCAGCCCGCCGCGCTCCGCGCCGGGGTAGAGCCCGTAGAGCAGCAGGCCCGGGCGCACCATGTCCAGCGCCATCTCCCTGTAGTTTACCACGCCGCCGCTGTTGGCGCAATGGCGGATGCCCCAGCTGCGGCCGGTTTCTTTTTCCAGCCAGTCCACGGCGGCGTTGAAGCGCCGGAACTGCTCGCGCGTGAACGCCTCCTGCCCCGGCTCGTCCGCCACGGCAAAGTGCGTGAACACGCCCGTTATCTCCAGCCCCGGCAGCGAAGCGATGCTCGCCGCTTCGCGCATCTCCTGCTCGGAGAGGACGTTGAAGCCCGTGCGGCCCATGCCCGTCTCCAGCTTTATGTGGCACCTGAGCGGCGCGCCGGAGCCGCCCAGGCGGCGGCTGACCGCCCGCGCGCAGCCGATGTCGCCGATGGCCTGCTCGGCGGGCAGGCGGGCGATGTCCCCGGCGATGAAGGCCGGGCTGGGCGCCAGTATCAGCACCGGCGCCGTCACGCCCGCAGCGCGCAGCTCCGCCGCCTCCTCATAGCAGGAGACGGCCAGGTACTCCGCGCCCAGCTCCTCGAGGTGCTTTGCTATCGGCACCGCCCCGTGGCCGTAGGCGTTTGCCTTGCACAGGCCCATGAAGCGCGTACCCGCGGGCAGTGCGCGGCGTATCTCGTTATAATTGTGTTCCAGGTTGGCCAGGCTGATCTCAGCCCAGGTGCGTTTGTCTTCGTTACGCATGCTATCGCCTCTATCTCATGTGGCTGTCAGTGAAAATCCCTCTATCTCGCACATCACCAGCACTTCGCCGCCCGCCGTGAACTCGGCGCTCAGCGGCCGGCCGTCCGGCCCCAGGCGCAGCTCCACGCCCTCGCCGTCCGCCGGCACCAGGCTGACGGCGCTCCCCTCCCCCTCCGTCCAGGAGAGGGCGGCGTGCGCGCCGGATATGGCCGCCAGCAGCCTCGGCAGGGCGGTGATGGCGCTCAGCCCGGCGCCGTCCAGGTCCCCCGCGGCGAGCAGCAGCGGGCCGTAGCCGATCTCCGCGCCGTTTTCCGTGATGTGGGCGCTGACGCCGGCGAGCGCCTCCGGCTCCACGACGGTGACGGTACAGTCCGCCGCCGTGCCCTCAAGTGTGAGCCTGTATTCCTCCGGCCTTTCGCCGGCCGCCGCCACCCGGGCGGCGATGTGTACGCCCTCCGCCGCATCCAGCGCGGCGCGCAGGGCTTCAAAGTCCTCCAGCGAGCTCTCCGCCGAACAGGCCGTGAGCAGCGCGAGGACAAGGGCGAGCGGCGCGGCCGCGGCCCTCAGGCGCATAGGTCATCCCTCCGTGACAGATCTCATCGCCTGCGGAAGGCGCTCTATCATGTCCGTGGGCGTCATGCCGTACTCCCCCAGCTCCGCGGCGCACATGTCGCCGGCCAGGCCGTGCAGGTACACCGCCGCGCACACCGCCCTCCTGAAGGGCAGCTGGCAGAGCAGCGCGCCCATCAAGCCCGTGAGCACGTCGCCTCTGCCGCCGCGGGCCATGCCGGGGTTGCCCGTCGGGTTTACATAACATTCCCCGTCCGGGAAGGCGCAGACCGTCCCCCGCCCCTTGAGCACCAGCGCGCAGCCGTGTTCGCGCGCGAAGCGCAGCGTGGCCTCCTCCCGCGGCGCGGACAGGTCGCCGCCCAGGCGCTCGAACTCGCGCGCGTGCGGCGTCAGCACCAGGGGGCAGGCGGCGCGCTCCAGCAGTTCCGGCGCGCGAGAGAGGGCCCATAGGGCGTCCGCGTCCAGCACCGTGGGGACGCGCGAGGCCTCCAGCAGCGCGCCCACGAGCGCCGTCACGCCCGCGCTGCGGCCCAGGCCCGGGCCGACGGCCAGCGCGTCGCACTTTTCCAGCCGCCTGAGCAGCTCCGGCGCAGCCTCCGGCGAGAGCAGCCCGTCCCCGCCGCAGGGCAGGGGGAAGGGCATGGCCTCGTCGTTTTTCACGGCCGTGACGGCGTAGATCGCCTCCGGCACGCCGAGATAGACGAGCCCCGCCCCGCCGCGCACGGCGGCGCGTGATGCGAGCGTGGGCGCGCCCGTGTATCCCACGCTGCCGGCCACGATCAGCAGCCGGCCGAAGTCGTGCTTCGAGGCGTCCCGCCGGCGGCGGGGCAGCGTCGGGGGCATTTGGTTGTCGGATGGCGTTTTCATGACATGATATTATACACTCTCCGGCCGCGTCCGTCAAATATGGCCGGGAAAAAATCCCCGTGAGCGCATAAACTGTTTGACTTCCGCGGCGCGATGTGCTATAAATGTATTCTGGTTGATATAAAAACATGCGATGAACGGGAAAATAGCCCGTGAGCGGGGCGCAAAGAGAACGGAGGCCGCCGGCTGTAAGCCTCCCGCGCGCCGTGGGCTTGTTCGCCCGGGAGCTACCGGCCAATCACCGGCGGGTCCGGCCCGATAACGCCGGCAAGAGCGCGGCGCAGAGCGCCGAACACGGGTGGTACCGCGGAAGTGAGCCTTTCGTCCCTGTCAAGGGGCGGAAGGTATTTTTTTGCCCCGGGAAGGCTCGCAGATCGCACATGGGAGGAAGAAGCATGAAAGAACAGTTGGAACTGCTCGCCAAGGAGTCGCAGGAGGCGGTAGCCGCGGCGGCGGACGTGGCGGCGCTGGACGCGCTGCGCGTCAAATACCTGGGCAAGAAGGGCGCGCTGACGGCCATCCTCAAGCAGATGGGCAAGCTCAGCGCGGAGGAGCGCCCGGCCATGGGCCAGCTTGCCAACAGCGTGCGCGCCGAGCTGGAGAGCGCGCTGGATGAGCGCCGTGTGGAGCTGGAGGAGGCCGAGCTGAACGCCCAGCTGGCCGCCGAGGCGCTGGACGTCACGCTGCCCGGCAAGCGCGTCCACGGCGGGCACAAGCACCCCATGGACACCGTCATCGACGAGCTGAAGGACATCTTCGTCGGCATGGGCTTCGAGGTGGACGACGGCCCCGAGGTGGAGCAGAGCGTCTATAACTTCGACCGCCTGAACACCGACGAGGGCCACCCCGCCCGCGAGTGGACGGACACCTTCTATCT
>DVOV01000040.1 GCA_018713375.1 Candidatus Scatomorpha stercorigallinarum
GGCCCAGCGGGAGGTGGAGTCGGCCAGAACCGCCACGTCATAGCCCATGTCGCGGAAATACTCCGCTATCGTGATTCCGGTGTATATGCTCGCCTCGCGGGCGGCCACGGGCATGTCGGAGGTGTTGGCTATCAGCACGGTGCGCTTCATCAGCGGCTCGCCGTTGCGCGGGTCGGTCAGCTCGGGGAACTCCATAAGGACGTCCGTCATCTCGTTGCCGCGCTCGCCGCAGCCGATATAGACGACGATGTCCACGTCCGACCACTTGGCCAGCTGGTGCTGCACGACCGTCTTGCCGGAGCCGAAGGGGCCGGGCACGGCGGCGGTGCCGCCCTTGGCGATGGGGAACAGCGTGTCGATGATGCGCTGGCCGCTGTTCATCGGGCGCTCGGGGGTGTGCTTGGCCGCATAGGGGCGCGGCACGCGCACGGGCCAGCGCTGTATCATGTTCAGCTCGTGGTCAACGCCCTTTTCGTCCGTGAGGACGGCCACCGTCTGCTCCACGGTGAACTCGCCGCTCTCCACGCTCTTGATGGTGCCCTTCATGCGCGGGGGCACCATGATCTTGTGCAGCACGGCCGGCGTCTCCTGCACGGTGCCGATAACGTCGCCGCCGGCGACGAACGCGCCGGGCTCCACCACGGGGGTGAACTGCCACTTTTTCTCACGGTTCAGCGCCGGCACCTGCACGCCGCGGGCGATGCACTCGCCGGTGAGGGCCCGGATCTCCGGCAGGGGGCGCTGGATGCCGTCGTATATGTTCTCGAGCATGCCGGGGCCCAGCTCCACGGAGAGGGGCAGGCCGGTGGTCTCCACTTCGGCCCCAGGGCCGAGGCCGGAGGTCTCCTCATAGACCTGGATGGAGGCCGAGTCGCCGGACATGTTGAGTATCTCGCCAATGAGCCGCTGGCTGCCCACGCGGACGACGTCCGACACGTTGGCGTCGGCAAGGCCCTCAGCGACGACCAGCGGGCCCGATACTTTCGTTATGATTCCGCTCATCTGCAAACCTTCTTTATCACAAAATATCAGTTCCCACGGCTTTCTCGACCGCCGCCTTGAGCGCGGACTGGCCGAGGCCAAGCGGGCCTTCCCTGCCGGGGATGAGTATGATCGCGGGGCTTGGCTGGTCCTTGTACCGCGCGATCTCGTGCTCCAGGTACTGGGCCAGGTTCTCCTCCACATAGATGATAGCGTATTGCCCGTCGCTCTCGCGGGCCAGGCGGCGCAGTATGTCGCGCGCCTCGTCGGCGCCGGCGGCCGGGAACACGTCCAGTCCCAGGGCCTTGAAGCCCATGACCGTCTCGCGCCCGCCCAAAACAGCGATCTTAAGCATTGATATCACGCAGCCTTTCCCGGATGACCTCCGGCTCGATGCCGGCCAGGCGTCCCGTGAGGATCATGCGCGCGGCAGTGATCTCCGCTTCCAGCAGGGAGATGTACTCCACCACGGCCTCGATGCCGAAGGGCTTCATCTTGGCCGCGGAGAGATAGTCCGCCACCGCGTTGTCGCACTCGAGCTCGAAATCCGTCAGCGCGCCGCCCTTCACCGCTTCGGCCGCCAGGGATGCGGCCCGGGCGAGCGGCGTGGCGTTGAAAACGGCGCTGAGGGCGTCCCCGCCCTCGGCGGCCTGGGCGATACGCGCGCTGTCCGTGCCGCCGCCCTCCACCATGGCCGCGGCCATGAAATCGCGGTCCTTTCCCATGCGCACCGTGCGCACGGCCGTGCGCAGGTTGGCGCTGTCGATGAGCAGCTGGACATAGCCCTTCAAAAACGCGCTGCCGCTGCGCTCCGCCATGGCCAGGGCCTCGGCGAAATACGCCCTGTCGAGCCCGAAGTCGGCCAGCTGGGGGTTGCCCGTGCGGTTGAGCGTGGAGGCAGCCTCCGTATAGGCCGCGGCCATGTCCGCGGGCAGGTCGCCCAACCCCTCCTCCTTCACGGCGGCGAGGAGCTTCTCCGCGCCCACGCGCCCGCAGTTGGAGAGCAGGTATTCCCCGTCCACGCCGGCGGCGGCGGACTTGACCAGCACTTTGATGTTATGGTAGTCGTATTTGAGGCGGAAGATGTCCACGGCCTCCGCCTGCGGGACCATGCCCGCCAGCTCGGCAAAGACCTCCGCCCTCCGGCGGGAGAGCGCCGCGTCGATGCCCGTGGCGTTGGCGGAGGACATGTCCTCATAGCCGCAGTCCACGAGCTGCTTGGCGCACTCGGCAAAACTTGGCGCGGAGAGCATACGGTCCATGCGGTCGCGGCTGAGCATCCCTGCCTCCCTCGCCCTCAGCATGGACGAGAGCATCAGATATTCAGTATCCTTCGTTTTCTTAGACAAGACCTTACCTCCCTGCCCGTGAATATACGCCGCGCATCAGCGGCTCAGCTCTCAAAGAGCACCTCCGCCACGCGGGCGGCAAGCTCGCCGCGGGAGAGGTCGAGCAGGGTGTCCACCGTGCAGTTGACCTCGATATCGCCCTGCTTGAGTATCAGCCCGCCGGACATGGAGCGCGTTTCGTCCGCGAGCGTGAGCACGCCCGTGCGGCCCTGCGCGGCGAGCAGCTCGTTCGCGCGCCTGACGGCCTTTGCGCCCACCTTTGCGCGGTCGGCGGCGTTGAGGATGACCTCCTCCTCGCCGGTGATGGAGGCCGCGGCGGCCTCGCGGGCGAGGAAGGCGACATAGTCGGCCTCCGGCAGGGCGGCGATGAGCTTCTGCGCCTCGTCGAACGCGCGGGAAACGGCCTCCTGCTTCATGGAGAGGACGCTCTTCTTGGCCTCCAGGGCGGCGGTGCGCGCCATGCGCTGCACGCGCTGCTCGGTGTCCTTAACGCCCTCGCGCACCAGGCGCCAGTATTCCTCCTGGGCCTTCTTGTCGTTCTCCGCGCGGATCTCGGCGCACTTTTTTTCGCTCTCGGCGCGGATTGCCTGGCATTCGGCCTCGGCATCCGCCGCTATGCGGGCGGTTATCTTTTCGATTCCGTTCATAGCATCGATCCCTTCTCAGCCGGAGCGTGGCTCAGCCGATGTTCAGGATCATCAGCATGGAGGCGAGCAGCGAGAGGATGGCGTAGAACTCGACGGTGATGCAGAGCACCATGCCCTTGGACCAGTCGTCGGGCTTCTTGGCCAGCAGGTTTATGGACGCCGCGGCCACCTTGCCCTGTGCGATGGCGGAGAGCCAGCCGCCGAGAGCCATCGGGATGCAGGCCACGAAGTACCTGAGCCCCTCGGTGACGGTCATGTCAACGATGGTGCCGTCCAGCAGGCCCATCTGGAAGCTGGCGAAGAACCAGACGACCAGGCCGTACAGGCCCTGCGTGCCGGGGATGACCTGCAGGATCATGACCTTAC
>DVOV01000041.1 GCA_018713375.1 Candidatus Scatomorpha stercorigallinarum
GCCGCCTGCCTGACGGTCATCGAGCCCACCAGCAACGGCCTGGGCGGGGACGCCTTCGCCATCGTCTGGCACGGCGGGCAGATGTACGGCCTCAACTCCTCGGGCCCGGCCCCCGCGCTGGCGGACGCCGCCTTCCTGCGCGAAAAATACGGCGAGATGCCCTCCCTCGGCTGGTATCCCGTCACCGTGCCGGGCATACCCGCCGCCTGGGCGGCGCTGAACGGCCGCTTCGGCCGATTGACGCTCGCCGACACGCTCTCCGCCGCCATCGACTACGCCGGCCACGGCTTCCCCGTGGCCCCGGTGACGGCCCGCTTCTGGGAGCAGGGCTACCGGACCTTCTCCGCGCGCGGCGGGGAGTTCGGCGAGTGGCTGGACACCTTCGCGCCCCACGGCCGCGCCCCGCGCGCGGGCGAGGTGGCGTACCTCCCGCGCCACGCCGAGAGCCTGCGCGAGATCGCCGAGACGAACGCCGAGAGCTTCTACCGCGGCCGCCTGGCAGGGAAGATAGACGCCGCCTCGCGCGCTGCCGGCGGCTGGCTGCGCGCGGAGGACCTGGCGCAGTTCCAGCCCGAGTGGGTGCAGCCGCTGAGCGTGGACTACCGCGGCTACACCGTCCATGAGCTGCCCCCCAACGGCCACGGCTTGGTGGTGCTGGAGACGCTGGGCATCCTCTCCGGGCTCGGGCTCGGAAACGGGACGGCGGAAGACGTGCACCGCCAGCTGGAGGCGATGAAGCTCGGCTACGCCGACGGCCTGCGCTACATCGCCGACCCCGCCGCCATGCGCGTTTCGCCCGCGGAGCTGCTGGACGAGGGCTATCTCGCCTCCCGCCGCGCGCTGATCGGCGGCACGGCCCGCGAGCCGGAGAGCGGCGACCCGCGCTGCGGCGGCACCGTCTATCTCTGCGCGGCGGACGGCGAGGGCAACATGGTGTCCTATATCCAGTCCAACTACAAGGGCTTTGGCTCCGGCATCGTGGTGCCGGGGACGGGCATAGCCCTCCACGACCGGGGCTGCAACTTCTCGCTCGAGGAGGGCGCGGCGAACTGCCTCGCCCCCGGCAAGCGGCCCTATCACACCATCATCCCCGGATTCCTGACGAAGGGCGGCCGCGCCGTGGGCCCCTTCGGGGTGATGGGCGCCTTCATGCAGCCGCAGGGCCACGTGCAGGCCGTGATGAACATGCTGGACTTCGGCTGCAACCCGCAGGAGGCGCTGGACGCCCCGCGCTGGCAGTGGACGGGCGGCAAGCGCATCGAGCTCGAGCCGGGCTTTGACGAGACCGTAGCGGAGGAGCTCCGCCGCCGCGGGCATGAGATCGCCGTGGCCGACCCCTACGAGTGCGGCCGCGGGCAGATCATCTGGCGCGACGATGAGGGCACCCTCTGCGGCGCCACCGAGCCGCGGGCCGACGGCGGCATCGCCGGATATTGAGTGAAAAAACCGCCCTCCGTCTTTTGACGGAGGGCGGCCTTTGCGTTTTGCAGCTATTCGGCGAGGGATTTCAGCGTGTCCCCGGAGAGGCGGTACACCGTCCAGTCGCTCATCGCCTCGGCCCCGAGGGACAGGTAAAAGCCTATACTGGGCTTGTTCCAGTCGAGGCACCACCATTCCAGCCTGCCGCAGCCGCGTTCCACCGCTATGGCAGCCAGCTTCTTCAGCAGGGCCTTCCCATAGCCCCGGCCGCGGAACTCCGGGCGCACATATAAATCCTCAAGGTAAATGCCTGCCCGGCCGAGGAAGGTTGAAAAATTGTGGAAGAACAGCGCAAAGCCGACCTCCTCGCCGCCCTCCATCAGGAAAATAACTTCCGCCTTCTGCCTGTCGAACAGCCATTCTTCCAGCGTTTTTTCGTCCGCAACCACCTCGTCCAGCAGCTTTTCATAGGCGGCAAGCTCCTTTATGAAGCGCAGGATAAGGGCGGTGTCCTTCCGTTCAGCGTATCTGAAAACCATGTGCCTTACCTCCGTAAATCTCTCCGCGCCGCGCGGCGGGCGCTCACCCCAGCCCAAGTATGAACACCACCAGCGCCATGACGGCCAGCGCGGTCCAGGAGATATACCGGCCGGCGATCTCCCAGTCCGAGGGCTCCGCCCGCTCCGGGTGGCGTATCGAGAAGGAGAGGCCCCAGCGGAACAGCTCGTCCGCGTAGAGGATGGACGCCGCCGTTATAAGGCAGATGAAAATGCCGGCGAAATAGCCCCACCAGCTGCCCTTGTGCGTGAGCTCGGGGCCGGACATGAGCTTCAGCACATTGTTCGCGCCGGGCTCCAGCGGATCGATCACGTTCCCGCTGCCGTCTATCGCCATGCCGCCGTTCGTCATCACCACGAAGCCGGCGGAGGACGCTGTCCCGTCCTCGTTGTAAAGAAGTAAGGAATCCCCCCGGCCGAGCACGCCGCCGCGGAAGATGACTTCGTCCCCGCAGCGCAGCTCCACGCCGCGCATGTCCTCCTTCAGCCAGTGCTCCTCCGGCACGGCGGAGGGGTCCTCCCGCGCGGTGTAGGGGCCGTAGAGCGTGTCCCCGCGGCGGAACTCCACCGTCCCGTCCGCGGACACGGTGAATTCGGCGCTCTCGCCGCCGATCCTGCCGGAATACGCCGTGCCACCGTTTTCCCCGGAGGGGACGAGGATGGCGCCGTGGTACTTATAGCCCACGCGGCCGACGGTGTAGGCGTAGAGCGCCGCAAATACGACGATCATCGCGGCCATGGCGAGCATCACGCCCTTCTGGTAGCGGTCAAGGGATTTGAACTTTGCCGGTATCTTCATCGCGCCGCCTCCGTTCCCATAATAAACTGTCCCCGGCCATTATAACATGGCCGGGGACGGCGCGCCACAGGGTGTGCGCGTTTTTACAGGTTTTCAAACCTCCGCGACCCGCCGCGGCCCAGATAGGCGTACATGGCCGCGCAGGCGGCGGCGAGGGCGGCGGCGCAGATGTAGAGATAGGCGGTGAGGCCGACAAGGCCGTCCAGCAAGACGAAATAGAGTATCGCCGGCGCGGCCAGCACGGCCCAGGAGCCGAACATGGCTATCATCACGGAGGCGCTGTTCTTGACGACGGCGGTCTCGTTGATGTAGTCGAATTTGGGGAAGCGGAGGTTCGTGACCACGCCGAGCAGCGCGCCGAAAACGCACATCAGCGCGGGCAGCAGCACGACCGCCGCGGCCTCGGCCGCCGTGAGGGGCAGCGCTATGACGCAGCAGGCGGAGGCGATGAGCGTGGGCGGCAGGGCGATGACGAGGTGCAGCTCCACCTTGCTCATGAGTATGGCGCGCGGGGCGACGGGCAGGCTCTTGAGCAGCCAGAGCGTCTTGCCCTCCAGCGAGATGCTGGGCGCGCTGATGACGTCCGTGCCGCAGAGGAAGCAGAGCGCGACGGCCATGAGCGCCGCCGTCCAGCCGGCGGGCAGAGGCTCGAGCACCGCGATGAGCGTGCCGCGGTAGATGACGAGCGCCACGGCGGCGGCCACGGTGAGGATGCTGCCCATCGCGGCGTTGAGGATGTACATGCCGTTGGCGCCGAAGCGGGCCAGCTCCCGCCGCAGCAGCGCGCCGCGCACGGAGCCCACGCGCAGCGCGCGCTCGCGGTAGACGAGCTTTTTGGCGGAGGGGCGGCGCGTGGTGACGGCGAGGAAGCCGCGCGAGAGTATGGCGTAGACGATGGCGAAGGGCACGACGCAGCAGGCGGCAAAGCCCGCGAGCTGGACGAAATTTCCCTCCGCGATGGCCTGGCCGAAGGCGTAGGCGGGGTAGACCGCGCTCATCGCCCCGGCGATGGCGGCGCTGTTGGCCACGAGCGCCGTCAGCAGGTCGTTCAGGTTCATGTACACGTAAAAGTACGCCGCCAGGAAGAGCAGTGACAGCACGAGTGTGACGACGGTCTTGTTCCTCATGCGTGCGCTTATCGCCGCCAGTATCCACGCGAATAGGCAGGTGAAGCACATGACGAGCAGCGGCAGCAGCAGCGCGCCGGCCGCGGCGGCTATAACTCCCGCGGCGGAAAAGCCTATCTGCACGCCCCAGACGATGTACGCCGGCAGCAGTACGATGAGCTCAAGGGCGTAGTTGATGAGCAGCAGCATCACCATGCGCGAGCCGAGTATGCTGCGCGGGGGCACCGGCATGGCCAGCAGCAGTTCGTTGTCGCGGGCGGAGAAGAGCTGCTGCTGCGCGGTGAACACGCTGCCGATGAAGCACAGCGCGAAGGCCGTAAGCGCGGCCATGGCGAAGTAGAACCAGGCTAAGCCGGCCTCGTTCAGCGGCACGGCCAGCACATAGAACGTGATGCCGACGGCGAAGGCCAGCACGCCGATGACAAAGACGAACAGCAAAGCGATGAGCGCCACGCTCGCCGTGGAGCGCTTCTCATTGCCTTTCGACGAGCGCATCAGCGAGGCGATGACGCTCGAGAGCTGAACTCTAAGCAGGGCCTTGAACATAGCTCACTCCTCCTCCAGCTCGAGGAAGACCTCCTCGAGGGAATCGTCACCGCGCACCTCGTCCATCGTGCCGGAGCGGATGAGCCGCCCGCCCTTGATGATAGCCACCATGTCGCAGAGCTTCTCGGCTACCTCCAGCACGTGCGTGGAGAAGAAGATGGCGCCGCCGGCGTCGCAGTGCTCGCGCATCAGCCCCTTGAGCTTGTGCGAGGCCACGGGGTCGAGCCCGACGAAGGGCTCGTCCATGATGATGAGCTTCGGCGAGTGGACGAGCGCGGAGATTATGGCGAGCTTCTGCTTCATGCCGTGGGAATAGGCGCTGATGGGCTCGGCCAGGTCGCCTGTGAGCTCGAATATATCGGCGTATTTGTGTATCCGCTCCTGCCGCTCGGCCTGCGGCACGCCGAAGATGTCGCAGACGAAGTTGAGGTATTTGATGCCGGAGAGGAAGTCGTAGAGGTCCGGGTTATCGGGGATATAGGCCGTCTCGCGCTTGCACTCCAGCGGCTGCTTTTTGACGTTTTTGCCGTCGATGTAGATCTCGCCGGAGTCAAAGCTCATGATGCCGCAGCAGGCCTTTATGGTAGTGGTCTTGCCCGCGCCGTTGTGGCCGATGAAGCCGTAGATCTCGCCCGGGCGGATGTGCAGCGAGAGGTCGTCCACGGCCTTCTTCTCGCCGAAAGTCTTGGTCAGGTGCTCGATACGGAGCATGGTCAGGTCCTCCTTGTGTTTGTTGGCGGCGATAGTTTGCCGCGAAATATTCAAGAAATTATCAACTTCGGCCATGCGGCCGCGGGCAGAGCGCGCCCTCCGGGCGCGAGGCGGGTGCAGGGAATAGGCTCCCTGCAACGCCCTTCTGAGAGATTTCTTTTTGTCTTGTCAAAAAGAAACCCCTCAGACTCCAAAGAAAAGACGCTTTGGTGCAAATCGGAGCCAAAAGTCGGCTATCACTCAACTTTACGGAATCGTTAAGTAGTCATCCCGTAGGGCGAATGACGTGAGCCATCAAAACCGTGCATTGCTCCCTGCGGTCGCGGCACTAACGGGTAGTTGTCGGGACACCCTCGCCGCAGAGCGGTGCTCTGCCTCCACACGCAGTGTGGCTACCGGACGCCGCCCAGCGCCTCCCTGAGTTCGTTATAAAACCCCTCCGTCTCTTCCGGCGTTTTCAGCGAGAACACCCACGCGCCGTCCGCCGTTGTTATCGCTATGAACGGCGGCTGGCTCTGGTTCAGGCTCACGGTGCAGCGGCCGTAGCCCTCGACCTCATACCAGCCCTCGGAGAGGAAATAGACGCCTATGCCGCTGATTTTACTGATCGGAGGCAGCTCCTCGAGCAGCTCTAAAGACGAAATGCCGGAAAGCGGCACGTCGAACTCCGTGAAGAGGTGGCTGAAATGCAGCGTGCCGCCGGTTATCTCCGCGCGCCGCGGCGTGAAAATTGCGAAGAGGATGAATGCCGCTATCGCCAGCAGCAGAATCACAGTGAAAACAATCCGCGCGTTGAGATTGCCCTTGCGCTCTTTCATGTTATTTCCTCCTGTATTTTTCAAAGGCCTTCTCCACGTCGAAGTGTACTTCCCTGAAAAAGAGTATAAGCCACACTGCGAAAGCGGCTATGGCGAAGCCCTGCGAGACGAAGCGCGAGAGCGCCGCGCCGGCGGCGAGCACCGCCGCCCAGAGCAGGAAAGCGCCGCGCTGGTCGCGGCACATGCGCGAAACGTCGTACTGCGCGCGCTTTTCCGGCGGCAGGGTGTTGAAGCCGCTTATGAGGAGAGCGGCCCTGTCCCCGAGCAGCGTAAAGAGCAGCCACAGCAGCAGAAACAGCCCTCCCAGCAGTGAACACGATATAAAGCCGATATTCATGACAGGGCCTCCTTCAGCTCGTTATAGAACTCCTCCGTCTCCTGCGGCGTGCCGAGGGCGAAGATGCGCGACATGTCCGCCGTGACGACGGCGATGTACGGCGGCTCCTCGGGGTTCAGGCTGATGCGCGTGTTCTCATAGCCCTCCACCCGGAAGCGGCCCTCCAACAGGTTCGGCAGGCCCGTGCCGGCGATGCGCTTGGCGCCGGGCAGCTCGTCTATGAGCTCCAGGGAGTCGATATCCTCCAGCGGTATCTCGTATTTTTCCGCAAAATGCCGGAAATAGAGCACGCCGCCCTCGATGTGCGCCTCGCGCGGGGCGTCGAAGCCCGCGGAGAGGCAGACGCCAAAGACCATCATGCCCACGAGCAGCAGCGCGGTGCCGACGACGATAACGCGCCCCGCCGGACGGCCCACGTTCACGCCCATGCCGGAACCGGTGCGGTCGTTGATGAAAATGTGGCGGTCGTTGGGGTTGTTGTAGAACAGCCCCCAGAGCCAGAGGTCGTCCTCGTCCACATATTCGTCGCTGCGGTGGGCGGCGGTCAGCCGCTCCTGCGCGCGGCGCACGGCGAACTCCGTGGAGAGGCAGAAGGCGATGAGCGCGAACATATAGGCGATGGTGAGCAGCGTCGTCCAAAGCCCGTCGTTGCGCAGCAGCCAGAAGGCGACGCCGAAGGCGGCGGTCAGATACTCCGTGCCCAGCAGCATCTTGCCCCAGTTGTAGCGCCGCACGCGCGTCAATGCGGAGTTCAGGTCGCTGTCCGTGTCCACCACGTCCGCGCGCTGGCGGAAGATGAGCGGATAGAGCGCCCAGCACAGCAGGCACACGAGAGCCATCGGCAGCGAGAACAGCAGCGCGTCCGTGCGCTCCGCGCCGCCGGCGATGAGCCCGTACACGGCGGGCACGAGCGAAACAGCCACCGGCGGGATGAAAAGGGCGCGCTTCAGCCGCCCGCCCGGGTCGCCGGCCGCGGCCTTCATATCGACGACCACGCTGCCCGCGTAGGGCGTGCGCCAGCCCTCGGCGGATTTCAGCGCGCGCAGCTTTTTGTTCGCCCGCGCGAAAAAGACGTATGGCAGCAGCACCGCCGCGGGCAGCAGCACCAGCGCGAGGATGAGCACGCCTTCGTCCCCGCCGAGGAACATCACGGCGGCGAATATGGCGCTGCAGGCGCCGCACCAGAGCCACTGCGCCCTTTTGAAGCGCCGCACGATCTCCTGCACGCGCCCGTCGTGCTGGCCGGTGTACGGCAGCGTGACGCCGAGGATGATGTTCTTCTTCACCTTCGCCTCGTTGGCCATCAGCAGGCTTATGAGCGGCAGCACCGGCCAGAGCAGGACGAAGAAGATGAGCCTGAACGTGAAGTCACCCATTTTCGCGCCCCCCTTCGCGATAGATGTCCCGGCAGAGGGCGAGGAAGCGGTCCTCGTCCATGCCGGCCAGGCGGGCCTCGGCGGCGATGATGCGCAGCGCGCCGCGGTAGCGAGCGCTGAGCTCCCCGGCCCCCGGGGAGCCGCTCACGACGGTCCCGCCGCGGCGGTCCGCCGTGATGTACCCTTCCTGCTTGAGGAGGGAGTAGGCCTTGCTCACGGTCATCATGTTCACGCCCGACTGCTCCGCCAGCGCGCGGATGGTGGGCAGCTTTTCCCCCGGCGCAAGCTCGCCGGAGGCGATGCCCAGCACGATCTGGTTGCGTATCTGCATGTAAATGGGCAGCCGGCCGGAAAAATCCAGCTGCAAAAGCATATGCCGTCCCTCCTTCCATGACCTATTTGCATTACACAGTATAATACAAACGATGCAGCCTGTCAATAGCCCGCCGAGCCTCGCGCCCCCGGCGAGGCAAAAAATTTAAGAGGCGCATAATGCGCCTCTTAAATCAGTCTATTATCCTTTATAGCTGTCCTTCAGCGCCACGGCGCGGTTGAACACCAGGTGCCCGGGCGCGGAGTCCTTGCTGTCGCGGACGAAATAGCCCTGGCGCAGGAACTGGAAGTGGGCGCCGGAAGCCTCGTCGGCGAGCATCTTCTCCACCTTGCAGCCGCTGAGCACCTCGAGCGAATCGGGATTCATGCACTCGATGAAATCCTTGCCGGCGGCGTCCGGGTCCGGGTCGGTGAAGAGGTTGGAGTAGAGCCGCACCTCGGCGTCCGCGCAGTTGTCGGCGTCCACCCAGTGGAGCGTGGCGCCCTTCACCTTGCGGCCGTCGGCGGGATCGCCGCCGCGGCTTTCGGGGTCGTACTCGGCGAGCACCTCCACCACCTCGCCGTTTTCGTCCTTGACGAAGCCGGCGCAGCGCACGAGGTAGGCGCCCTTCAGGCGGCACTCGAGGCCGCAGCTCTCGCCGTCCTCGCCCGGGCAGAGGCGCTTGTATTTCGGCGCACGGTGCTCCATGAAGTCCTCGTGCTCGATGTAGAGGTGGCGGGAGAAGCTGACGCGGCGGGTGCCGGCGGAGGGGTCGTTGGGGTTGTTCTCGACCTCGATCTCCTCGCTCTGGCCCTCGGGGTAGTTGACGATGGTCAGCTTGAGCGGCCGCAGCACGGCCATCGCCCGCTGTGCGTGCTCGTTCAGGTCCTCGCGCAGGCAGTGCTCGAGCAGGGCGTACTCGGCGGTGGAGTTGACCTTGGCCACGCCCACGCGGCCGATGAAGTCGCGTATGGCCGCCGGGGTGTAGCCGCGGCGGCGCAGCCCGCAGAGCGTGGGCATGCGCGGGTCGTCCCAGCCGGAGACATAGCCCTCCTCCACAAGCTTGCGGAGCTTGCGTTTGCTCAGGACCGTGTGGTCGATGCCCAGGCGCGCGAACTCGATCTGGCGCGGCCTGTTGGGGACGGAGACATTGTTCACCACCCAGTCGTAGAGCGGCCTGTGGGCCTCGAACTCCAGCGAGCAGAGCGAGTGGGTGATGCCCTCCAGGGCGTCCTGGATGGGGTGGGCGAAGTCGTACATGGGATAGATGCACCACTTGTTGCCCTGGCGGTGGTGCTCAAAGTGGCGGATGCGGTAGATGACAGGGTCGCGCATGTTGAAGTTGCCGCTGGCGAGGTCGATCTTCGCGCGCAGGGTGTAGGTATTGTCGGGGAACTCGCCGGCCCTCATGCGGCGGAAGAGGTCGAGGCTCTCCTCCATGGGCCTGTCGCGCCAGGGGCTGCGGGCGGGGGTGTTCACGTCCCCGCGGTACTCCCTGAACTGCTCGGGCGTCAGCTCGCAGACATAGGCGAGGCCCTTTTTAATGAGCTCCTCGGCGTACTCGTAGGTCTGCTCGAAGTAGTCGCTGCCGTAGAAGAAGCGGTCGCCCCAGTCAAAACCCAGCCAGTGGATGTCCTCCTTTATGGAGTCCACGTATTCGGTGTCCTCCTTGGCGGGGTTGGTGTCGTCCATGCGCAGGTTGCAGATGCCGCCGAAGCGCTCGGCGGTGCCGAAGTCGATGATGAGCGCCTTGCAGTGGCCGATGTGCAGATAGCCGTTGGGCTCGGGCGGGAAGCGGGTGTGCACCTGCTTGTCCTCGAAGCGGCCGCCGGGGGCGATGTCCTCGGCGATGAACTGCTCTATAAAGTTGTAGTTGCGGGATGCTTCGTCCATAGCTTTCACCCTTTGCTTGCGTTTAAGTTACCGAAATATTATAATACATTACATTCTGGTTTACAACGGCAAATTCGCGTTATATAATCATTTATAGCGTTTCAGGCAAAGGAGGCGTACACTTGGACGAAATTTTCGACGTACTGATAATCGGCTCCGGCCCCGCGGGGGTGTCGGCGGCGCTGACAGCGCGGCAGCGCGGCAAGTCCGCGCTGATAATAAGCACCTCGATGGAGGATTCGCCGCTCTACCGCGCGGAGCTTGTGGACAACTACCCCGGCTTCCCGGCCGCCACCGGCGCGCAGCTGGTCGAGGC
>DVOV01000042.1 GCA_018713375.1 Candidatus Scatomorpha stercorigallinarum
GACACCATTGACCCCAACAGCACCGACAACGATGTTGCGGGGATCAAAAACTGGTTCAATGAGTTTTTTGCCAAGGACACCAGCCGCAAAATCCGTGCAGTACAGAAGGCCAAGGGCGAGCAGGGCATCCCGCTGACGACCAATGTCCCCTTTGGCTACCGCAAAGACCCGGAGAATCGAACAAAATGGGTCGTGGATGAGGCAGCCGCTCTTGTGGTCAAGCGTATCTTCAAGCTGTGTATGGAAGGACGGGGGCCGATGCAGATCGCCAAACTCTTGCAGGCGGAACAGGTGCTCAACCCTACCGCCTATAAGCGGAGAGAGGGCATTAACACCCCAAGCCATGAAACCTCTGATCCGTACCACTGGAACCCTAATACCGTTGTTCATATTCTGGAACGGCGGGAATACACGGGCTGTACGGTTAACTTTAAGACCTACACCAACTCCATCTGGGACAAGAAGCAGCGGGAAACGCCCATTGAGAAGCAGGTGGTATTCTACAACACCCATCCGGCTATCATTGAGCAGGAAGTCTTTGACAAGGTGCAGGAGATCCGCAAGCAGCGCCACCGAAGGACAAAAACCGGAAAGAGCAGCCTGTTCTCCGGCATGGTTTACTGTGCTGACTGCGGGGCAAAAATGCGCTACTGCACCACCAACTACTTTGAGAAAAGGCAAGACCATTTTGTATGCGCCAGCTACCGCAGCAACACGGGAACCTGTTCAGCCCATTTCATCCGGGCGGTTGTACTGGAAGAATTGGTCTGGATGCACATGAAAACGGTTATCTCCTATGTAACCCGGCACGAGGCCCATTTTCGGGCAGTTATGGAGCATAGACTCCGGCTGTCCAGCGAAGAAGCCGTCCGGGGATATAAGAAGCGTCTGGCACAGGCAGAACGCCGTCTTGGGGAACTTGACCGCCTGTTCATCCGTATCTATGAGGATAATGTGGCCGGGAAACTCTCTGATGAACGGTTTACGCTGATGAGCAAGACCTATGAGGACGAGCAGGCGCAGCTTAAAGTGAAAATCCAAACCTTGCAACAGGAAATCGAAGTACAGGAACGACAGATTGAAAATTTGGAGCAGTTCATCCAGCGGGTACACAAATACGAGGATTTGCTGGAAATGACCCCTTACGCCTTGCGGGAGCTTGTCAAAGGCATCTACATCGAAGCGCCTGACAAGAGCAGCGGGAAGCGCAGACAGGGCATCCGCATCTCCTATGACCTTGTGGGCTTTATCCCCGTGGACGAACTAATGAAACAGGAAACGACATGACCGAAGCCATGCCGTTCCTGCAAAAAGCAATATTACTTTCTTATGACCCCCTTCCATTGCCGCGGGGGCGTTTCGCAAAAGATATCGCTTTAAGGAGGGGAAAAAGTGAACGAATCCAAGAAATTTTTCGGCTATAAGGCGGCGATAGGCGCTTTCCTGGTCATGTTCGTCAACCTCGGCGCCTGCACCACCCTCGGCATATTCCTTACTTCGCTCAGCGAATACAGCGGCTGGGACCTCGGCATGGTGGGCTATATAGGCACGGTGAACACCATCGGCAACGTCGTGCTCAGCCTCGTGGCCGTAAAGGCGCTCAGCAAGCTCGGCGCTAAAACCACCATGCTCATCTCCGTGCTTGCCTGCGCGATACACGTGCACCTTTACACCTTTGCCGTACCCGGGCAGAACATATCCACACTCGTGTTCTACTACCTGGCCGGCTTCATGGCCTCCTTCTCCATCACCTTCGGCACCCACGCCGTCTGCTCGAGCGTTATCGCCGACTGGTTCGTGGAAAAGCGCGAGCAGATCTCCGGCATAGTGTTTTCCGGCGCTGGCTTCGGCGCGGCCATATGGGTCTTCGCCGCCGGCCAGCTCTTCAAGGTCGTGGACTTCAAGGGCTGCTACCGCATACTCTCCATTTTCATCCTGGCCATCGGCCTCTTCTCCGTCGTCTGCCTGATAAAAGACCCGAAAAAGATGGGCCAGAAGCCCCTCGGCTGGGACAAGGCTGGCGCCGCCTCCGATGCCGGTGCGGCTGTTGACGTCCCGGGCGTGAGCAAGAGCGAGGCCCTGCGCTCCCCGGCCTTCTGGGTGCTCGCGCTCGCCCTGCTCTTCGTGTGCATGAGCGGCTCGGCCTACATGAGCTACGCGCCCTCCTGGTGGCAGGCGAACGGCCTGGACGCCACCGCCGCCGCCAACTGGAACGCCATATACCTCGTCATCTCCGGCGCGGTGCTGCTCATAGTCGGCAAGGTGTTCGCAAAGGCCGGCCCGAGCATTTTCACAGTCATCGTCTGCGTCGCCTTCGTCGCCGCGATGGCCTGCATGGTCGCGCTGAACGGCCACCCCGTCACGCTGATACTCGTCGGCTGTGTCGTCTTCGCCGCGCTGGCCTATCCGCTGAACGCCAGCATCCCCGGCCTTATAGGCCAGAGCGTGTTCGGCGGGCGCGACTTTGCCGCGATATCCGCCACGCTGATGACCTCAGTCTATGTAGGCCAGGCCCTCACCGCGCCCGTGATGAACGCCTTCCTCGCCACCGAGGGCGGCATGGGCACCGCGTGGCTCTTCTTCGGCGCCACGGCGCTGGTAGGCATGGTGCTGATAATCGTCTCCATCGCCATCTCCCCCATGAAAAAAGCCGCCAAATAAGCCTTTGGTCATTCCGTATATAAAAAAGCTCCCCCGGGCCGTGCCCGGGGGAGCTGAGTTTTTGTACACTATCTCACACCAGCAGATAGATCATCAGTGGGAGGGTGGCGGCGGAGAGGACTGTGCTGACGAACACGTTCTGGCTGGCGAAGGTCTCGTCCTTGCCGCTGCGGATGGTCAGCGCTGTGGCCAGCATGGCCGTCGGGCAGGCGGCGAGGATCACCGTCACGCCGAGGGCCATCTCATCGTGCACGAAGGGGCGCAGCGCGGCCCAGACGGCCAGCGGGCCCAGTATCAGCCTCACAAGGCCGACGGCATACACCCGCCAGTTGCCCAGCGTGCTCTTCAGCGGCACGGCGCCAAGGCTGGCGCCCACCACCAGCATGCTCACCGGCACGGTGCCGGCGGAGAGCACGCTGAAGCACTCCACCACCGGCGCGGGCAGCTCCCAGCCGGTGAGGAAAAAGGCGATGGCCACGAACGTCGCTATCAGCGGCGGCGAGATGGCGCTTTTGATGTTCATGCCCTTCGTACTGCCGTTTATCAGCGCCACGCCCAGCGTATAGATGAACAGGTTGAAGGGGATGTTGGATATCGTCGCCACCAGCACGCCCTCCGCGCCGTAGACGGACTCCACCACCGGGAAGCCGACGAACACGGTGTTCGTGAACGCCACGGCGAAAGCGGCGATGCCGCGGTCGTCCGACGGCACGCGCAGCGCTCGCGCCGCCAGTACGCCCAGCAGCGAGCAGACGATTATCATGACGAAAAATCCCAGCGTGTAGATGCCGATGTCCGCCAGGGAGAGCTCCATCTCCGCGCTCGTCACGGAGTTGAGGATGGTGAACACCAGCAGCACGTTCAATACGATCTTTGATCCCGAGCGGGTGAATTCCGGCCCCGCTACCCCGAGCTTCGCGCAGGCGAAGCCCACAGCCATGATGAACACGAGGATGCCCATCTGGGTGAACACCGGGGTCATGTCCAAGTCTTACACCTCTTCCTTCATTTCTCTCTTATCTGCCGGCGATAAGCCGCGCCGGCCCGGCTCATATGTGCAGCAGCACCGTTGAGAGCGAAAAGTATATCAGCAGGCTGACGGCGTCCGTGATGGTGCTGATGAGCGGGCTGGCCATCACGGCCGGGTCGATGCCTATCTTTTCCGCCGCCATCGGCAGCGTGCTGCCGACCGCCTTGGCAAAGGTGACGACGAAAATGAGCGTCACGCTGACGGTGAAGGCCACCAGCACCGTCACCTCCGCGTTCCCCAGCAGCAGCCGGTCCACCAGCAGCATCTTCACGAAATTGACGCAGGCCAGCGAAACGCCGCAGAGCACGGCCACGCGGATCTCTTTCCACACCACGCTGAGGATGTCCCGCGGCTCCGTGTCGCCGATGGACAGGCTGCGGATGACGGCGGTGGAGCTCTGCGAGCCGGAGTTGCCGCCCGTGCCCATGAGCATGGGCACGAAGCCCGTGAGCACCGTGCAGCGGGAGAGCGCATCTTCAAAGTGGGTGATTATCATGCTCGTAAAGGTGGCCGAGAGCATGAGGAACATCAGCCAGGGAATGCGCCGCTTCCAGATGTCCACCACGCCGGCGCGCGAATAGGGCGTGTCCGAGGGGGAGATACCGGCCATCAGGTCGAAGTCCTCCGTGGCCTCCTCCTCCAGCACGTCGATGACGTCGTCAACGGTGACGATGCCCACCAGGCGGTCCTCTTTATCCACCACGGGCACGGCCAGCAGGTCGTAGTCGGAGATGCGCTCCGCCGCCTCGCTGCGGTCGTCCGTCGTGCGGCAGAAGATGACGTTGCGGTCCATGATGTCCTCGATGACGGCGTCGTCGTCCGAGAGCAGCAGGTCCTTGACCGTCACCACGCCCTCCAGCCGCCGGTCGGCGCTGGTGACGTAGCAGACGTATATCGTCTCCTTGTCGTCGCCGATGCGGCGGATGCGCGCGATGCTCTCGCGCACGTTCATGTACTTTTTCAGGTCCACGAACTCGGCCGTCATGATGCTGCCGGCCGAGTTCTCCGGGTATTTCAGGTACTGGTTTATCAGCGCGCGGGTCTCCGGTGTGGCGGCGCGCATGACGCGCTTGACGATGTTCGCCGGCAGCTCCTCCATCATGTCCACGGCGTCGTCCACGTACATGTCCTCGACGATCTCGCCCAGCTCTTTATCGGTGATGGAGTTGATGATCTCCTGCTGCTCCGGCGCGTCCAGCTCGGCAAAGACCTCCGCGCCGCGTTCCTTGCTGAGCAGGCGGAACACCGTGGCCATTTTCACGCTGTCCTCCTCGCCCAGCTCGGTGATGAACTCAGCGATGTCGAACTGGTTCATCTCCTCCAGCTCCTGCTGCAGGGCTTTCAGCCGCTTTGAACGCACGAGCTCGAGCAGCCGTTCCCGGCGCTGGTCGTAACTTTTCTCCTCCAAGGCGCGCACCTCCTCACTTCGCAGCGCGCACAGCGCGTTACACGCCCATGTACTCCTTCTGCACGTCCGTCATACCGTCGATCTCCACGTTGAGGGAGGCCAGCTTGCGGCGGGCGACGGCGTCGTCGATCTCGCGCGGGACCCTGATGGGCTCCACGGGGAGCGCGCCGCGGTGCCTGGCCAGGTATTCGGCGGAGAGGGCCTGGATGGCAAAGCTCATGTCCATGATCTCGGCCGGGTGGCCGTCCGCGCAGGCCAGGTTGACCAGGCGGCCTTCGCCGAGGACGAATATCGTCTTCCCGTTCGGCAGCTCATAGCCGGTGATGTTGTGGCGCGCTTCGTACTTGCGCACTGCCAGCTTCTCCAGCCCGGCCATGTCGATCTCCACGTCGAAGTGCCCGGCGTTGGAGAGGATGGCGCCGTCGCGCATCAGCTCGAAGTGCTCGGTGGTGATGATGTCGCGGCAGCCGGTGACGGTGCAGAAGATCTCGCCCACTTTGGCGGCCTCGCGCATGGGCATCACCTCGAAGCCGTCCATCACGGCCTCCAGCGCGCAGATGGGGTCCGTCTCCGTGACCACTACGCGCGCGCCCAGGCCGTCGGCGCGCATGGCCACGCCCTTGCCGCACCAGCCGTAGCCGCAGACGACGACGCGCTTGCCGGTCACCATCAGGTTGGTGGTGCGCATGATGCCGTCCCACACGCTCTGGCCCGTGCCGTAGCGGTTGTCGAAGAGGTGCTTGCAGTCGGCGTCGTTCACCAGCATCATCGGGAAGGGCAGCAGCCCGGCCTTGGCCAGCTTGTTGATGCGGGTGATGCCGGTGGTGGTCTCCTCGCAGCCGCCTATCACGTCCGGCAGCAGCTGCGGGTAGTGCGTGCGGATGAGCTCAAGCAGCTCGCCGCCGTCGTCGATGATGATGTTGGGCCCGAAAGCCAGGGCGTTCAGCAGCTGCTTCTGATAGTCCATTTCGGCGGAGCCGTGCACGGCGTGCACTTCCATGCCGCCGGCCGCCAGGGCCGCGGCCACGTCGTCCTGCGTGGAGAGGGGGTTGGAGCCGGTGACGCACATCTGCGCCCCGCCGGCGGCCAGCACCCGGCAGAGGTAGGCGGTTTTTGCCTCCAGGTGCACGGAGAGGACCACCTTCAGCCCGGCGAAGGGCTTCTCGCGCGCAAAATCCGCCTCGATGCCACGCAGCACAGGCATGTTGCGGCGGACCCAGTCGATCTTCAGTTGGCCCCGGGGCGCCAGGGAGATATCGGCGATTTCGTTCATGACGAGCCTCCTTTATCAATGTTAGCACCCTATTTTATCACCTCCGGCCCGCCGATTCAACAAAAACCGCCCGATACTTTGAGTAAAATCGCCACAAGGCTCCGGACGGCCCGCGATGCGCGGGTTTTGCATTTTCCAAAAGCATTTCTTCCAGCGCACATTCCCGTATTTTTCACAAATATTGTTTGTATCTTGATTATTGTCACACGATGTGTTAAATTATAGATGGCGCAGCTGCATCATTTTTTGTGCAAAAATACGAGTAAGTGCAAAAAACAGCGCCCGAGGTGATTTTCGGATGTATCGGGAAAAGCTCGAAAGCTACCTGGAAAACAATCCCTTTGTCAAGCTGAGCGATGTGGTGACGCAGATACTCTATGACGAGATCGTCGTGCTCGACATCCCGCCCGCCTCCAAGATCAACATCAACCAACTGGCGTCGGACTTCGGCATTTCCCGCACCCCGGTGGTGGAGGCCATCAACCGCCTGCAGGCCATCGGCTTTGTGGAGACACGGCCGCATGCGAGCGGTTTTTACGTCACGGACATGAACATGCGCGACATGATAGAGCTCTATGACGCGCGCATGGCCATCGAGTGCGAAGCCGCCGCCCTCTGCGCGGAGAAGGCCTCGCCGGACGCCATACAGCGCCTGGATGAGCTGGCCGCGGAGTTCAAGCGGGCCGTCGCCATGACGGACGGCAACCGCCTGAAGGACACGGATATGCCCTTCCACCAGCTGATCGTGGAGTCCAGCGGTAACAAATACCTGATACGCAGCTACCGCGAGCTGCTGCCAAACCTGACGATGTACCAGGGCTCCTGGCCCAAGTTCATCCCCCCGGAGGGCGAGAACCCCTGGTCGAGCCAGGTGGTGCATCAGCACGGGGCCATCGTCTCGGCCATCAAGCTGCACATCCCCTCCCTCGCGCGGCAGTCCATGGCCGAGCATATCCGCTCCAGCCTCAATTTCGTCGCCTATTCGGACACGACGGACGACCCCTTCTGGATCGTCAAGCGCTCGGCCGAAAAGCAGCGCGCGAAGCCGGAAGCGTCCAGCCAGAGATAAGCGAAGGGAGCAGGGAAATGAAAGAGGTCATCGTCCTCATCGGCAACTATGGCAGCGGCAAGACCGAGCTGGCGCTCAACTTCGCCTTCCGCGCCGCGCGGGAGGGGAAAAAGGTCGAGCTCATCGACCTGGACATGGTGAACACCTATTTCCGCCTCACGGACCGTGGGAACCTCATCAAGTCCCGTGAGATACGGCTGGTGTCCCCCAACTATGTACACACGAGCGTGGAGACGCTCTCGCTCCCGGCCGAGGTGGCCAGCGCCTTTGCCCTCGACTGGGACACCGTGATATTCGACGTCGGCGGCGACCCCGCCGGCGCCACCGCCCTTGGCAGATACTACGAGGACTTCGCCGCCCTGCCGGAAGGCAGTTTGCAGGTCCTCAACGTCGTCAACACGCGCCGGCCCATGGCCGGCACGCCGGAGAAGCTCGTCCACCTGATGCGCGACATGGAACGCCACTCGCGCCAGCGCGTCTCGGGCTTCGTCAACAACACGAACCTCGCCCGCCTCGCCTGCGCGGAGGACCTCCGCGACGGGTACGAGATAATACGCGAGGCTTCGCTCGCCTCCGGCGTCCCGGTGCTTTACACCACTGGGCGCCCCGACCTGCTGGAGACCTTCCTCAGCGAGGGGCATGAGCGGGAGTTCATCGGCACGCCGATGCCGATAGAGACCTTCATGCACCGCGACTGGGAGACTTTTGTGAAAGAGGGTCTGTGAGCCAAAACTGTGCGCGGATCATCCAACTCTATATCATTATCAGAAATGAGGTAGAAGCATGGTAAAACACACGATCAACGAGGAGCTCTGCAAGGGCTGTGGGCTGTGCGTGCGCGCGTGTCCCAAAAAGATCCTGCAGATCTCCAAGACCAAGCTCAACGCCAAGGGCTATCATCCGGCTGAGATGACGGACATCGCATCCTGCATAGCCTGCGCGGCCTGCGCCCGCACCTGCCCGGATGTCGCCATCCGCATCGAGAAGGAATAGGAGGAGGAACGAGACATGGCATTGACTCTTATGAAGGGCAGCGAAGCCATAGCGGAGGCCGCCATCCGTGCCGGCTGCCGTTACTTCTTCGGCTACCCCATCACTCCGCAGACTGAGATCCCCGAGTACATGTCCGCCCGTATGCCCGAGATCGGCGGCTGCTTCCTGCAGGCCGAGAGCGAGGTCGGCGCCATCAACATGGTCTACGGCGCGGCCGGCACCGGCGCGCGCGTGCTCACCAGCTCCTCTTCCCCCGGCGTCTCCCTCAAGCAGGAGGGCATCAGCTACATAGCCGCCTCCGAGCTGCCCTGCGTCATCATGAACGTCATGCGCGGCGGCCCGGGCCTGGGCAGCATCCAGGCCGGCCAGGGCGACTATTTCCAGGCCACCAAGGGCGGCGGCCACGGCGACTACCACCTCGTCGTCTTTGCCCCCGCCTCCGTGCAGGAGGCCATCGACCTGATGGCCGTCGCCTTCGACACGGCTGATAAATACCGCAACCCCGTGATGGTCGTGGCGGACGGCATGATCTGCCAGATGATGGAGCCCGTCGTCCTGCCCGAGATGCAGGATTACAAGGTCGACTACAGCGTCAAGACCTGGGCTGCCAACGGCCACGGCATGAGCAAGCCGCAGCGCGCCATCATCAATTCGCTGTACATCAACACCGACGAGCTGGACGTCCTCAACGAGCGCCTGCAGGCCACCTACCGCGTTATCGAGGCCAACGAGGTGCGCTACGAGGCCTATAACCTCGAGGGCGCGGAGATCGTCTGCACCGCCTTCGGCACCGTCGCGCGCATCACCAAGAGCGCCATCGACGACCTGAAGGAAGAGGGCTTCAACGTCGGCCTCATCCGTCCCATCACCCTCTGGCCCTTTCCCTATAAGGAGCTGCACGACGCGGCGACCGCCCCCGGCGTGAAGGCCGTGCTGGACGTGGAGCTGAACGCCGGCCAGATGCTGGAGGACGTGAAGCTGGCCATGAACGGCGATCAGAAGGTGGACTTCTTCGGTCACTACGGCAGCCATATGCCGACGCCGGAGGAGATCAAAGAGAAGCTGCTCAGCATGAGGGAGGTACTGTAATGGCCGTTGTATTTGAAAAGACCAAAATGCTGACCGACGCGGTGTTCCACTACTGCCCGGGCTGCAACCACGGCATAGCGCACCGCCTGGTCGGCGAAGCGATAGAGGACCTCGGGCTCGAGGATAACGTCATCGGCGTGGCGCCGGTCGGCTGCTCCGTTTTCGCCTATAACTACTTCAACTGCGACATGTACGAGGCCGCCCACGGCCGCGCCCCCGCCGTCGCCACCGGCATCAAGCGCGTCCACCCGGAGACCTGCGTGTTCACCTACCAGGGCGACGGCGACCTTGCCTCCATCGGCACCAACGAGATCGTCCACGCCACCCACCGCGGCGAGAAGCTCACCGTCATCTTCATCAACAACGCCATTTACGGCATGACCGGCGGCCAGATGGCCCCCACCACGCTGATCGGCCAGAAGACCACCACCAGCCCCTATGGCCGCAGCGAGGAGTGGTGCGGCGCGCCCATCAAGATCTGCGAGATGCTCAGCGCGATCCCCGACTGCTACTACGCCGAGCGCGTGGCGCTGAACACCACCGCCAACATCATCAAGGCCAAGAAGGCCATCACCAAGGCCTTCCGCTACCAGATGGAGGGGCACGGCCTGAACATCGTCGAGATACTCTCCACCTGCCCCACCAACTGGGGCCTGAGCCCTGTCGAGGCCATGAAGTGGCTCGAGGAAAACATGATCCCGTACTACCCGCTGGGCGTATACAAGGACAAGGGGGCCGAATAAAAGATGAAGGAACAGTGTATATTCGCAGGCTTCGGCGGGCAGGGCATGCTGCTCATCGGCAAGTTCCTGGCCGAGGCCGGCATGGAGACCGGCAAACACGTCTCGTGGCTGCCCAGTTACGGCCCCGAGATGCGCGGCGGCACGGCTAACTGCTCCGTCGTCGTCTCCGACAAGCCCGTCGCCTCCCCGCTGATCTCCATGGCGGACACCGTGCTGGCCATGAACCTCCCCTCCATGCTCAAGTTCCAGAGCGAGGTCAAGCCGGGCGGGCTGCTGCTCGTCAACAGCAGCATAATCGAGGAAAAGTCCAACCGCGACGACTGCGACGTCGTGTACGTCCCCTGCAACCACATCGCCGAGAAGATCGGCAACCCGCGCGGCGCGAACGTGGTGTTCCTGGGCGCCTATGTGGCCAAGAAGCCCGACGTCATCAGCGAGGAGGCCATCATCAACGCCATCCGCGTGGAGCTTGGCGAGCGCAAGGCGAAGTTCTTCGAGGGCAACGTGAAGGCCCTCCAGGCCGGCATCGAATACGTCAAGAGCATGTAAGGCCGGCCAAAGCAAAATAGCGCCGGGCCGGGAGAAAATCTCCCGGCCCGGTTTTTCATATCCTGCCTTTTTCAGAAGTCCAGCGTGGCGAAGTAGTCCTCCGGGGTCTCCGCCCGGCGGATAAGGCGGTCGGAGCCGTCCTCGCAGAGCAGCACCTCCGCGCTGCGCAGCTTGCCGTTGTAGTTGTAGCCCATGGCGTGGCCGTGCGCGCCCGTGTCGTGTATCACCAGGTAGTCGCCGACGTCGATCTGCGGCAGCCAGCGGTCCACGGCGAACTTGTCGTTGTTCTCGCAGAGGCCGCCGGTGACGTCGTAGAGGTGGTCGCAGGGCGCGTCCTCCTTGCCGGCGACGGTGATGTGGTGATAGGCCCCGTACATGGCCGGGCGCATCAGGTTGCAGGCGCAGGCATCCACTCCGATGTACTCCTTGTGTATGTGCTTCTGGTGGATGCACTTCGTGACAAGGCAGCCGTACGGCCCCAGCATGTAGCGGCCCATCTCCGTGAAAATGCGCACGTCGCCCATGCCGGCCGGCACAAGTATCTGCTCATACACCTTGCGTACGCCCTCACCTATCGCCATTATATCCGGCTTGTGGCCGTCCGGGCGGTAGGGTATGCCCACGCCGCCGGAGAGGTTGATGAAGCCGATGTGCGCGCCGGTCTCCTCGTGGAGCTCCACGGCGAGGCGGAAGAGCTGCATCGCCAGGGCTGGATAATAGTCGTCCGTGGTGGTGTTGGAGGCGAGGAAGGCGTGTATGCCGAACTCCTTCGCGCCCTTTTCCCTGAGTATGCGGTAGGCCTGGAACATCTGCGGCTTGGTCATGCCGTATTTGGCGTCGCCCGGCGCGTCCATGATCGTGTTCTGTATCTCGAAATACCCGCCCGGGTTGAAGCGGCAGCAGATGGTCTCCGGTATATGTCCGATGGTCTGCTCAAGGAAGCTGATGTGCGTGATGTCGTCAAGGTTGATGGTGGCCCCCAGCCTGTCCGCCAGCACGAAGTCCTCCGCCGGCGTGTCGTTGGAGGAGAACATGATCTCCCCGCCTGTTATGCCCTGCCGCTCGCAGAGCATGAGCTCCGTGAGCGAGGAGCAGTCCATTCCGCAGCCCTCCTCGCGGAGTATCTGCATTATCGCGGGGTTCGGAGTGGCCTTGACGGCAAAAAATTCCCTGTATCCCCTGTTCCAGGCGAAGGCCTCGTTCACCCGGCGCGCGTTTTCGCGTATGCCGCGCTCGTCGTAGAGGTGGAAGGGCGTGGGGTACTTTTTCACCAGCTCCTCGATACGTTCCTTTGTCACGAATGGCCTTTTTGCTTCCGTCATGCCTGTTCTCCTCCCTTTCCGTCGAAAATTATGCTGATTTTCGTGCCCTTTTCGGGCGCGCTCTCGGCCTCTATGCTCGCGTGGTGCCAGGCGGCGGCGTGCTTGACGATGGAGAGGCCGAGGCCTGTGCCGCCCGTGTCCTTCGAGCGGCTCTTGTCCACGCGGTAAAAGCGCTCGAACACCCTGCCGAGGTGCTCCGGCGCTATGCCGATGCCGTTGTCCTCCACCGAGAAATACGGGCAGCCCTCCCGCTCCCCGGTACGTATGATGACCCGGCCGCCCTCGCGGTTATACTTGATGGCGTTGTCGGCCAGGTTCGTGAGCATCTCGTCTATCAGCGGCGCGTTGCCGAGGACCGTGGCCCCCGGGCCGGACACCGTCACCGTCACGCGGCAGCGCTCGGCCTCCACCTCCAGCCGCTCGGCGCAGCGGCGCGCGGCGGCGGCCAGGTCCACGCTCACGGGGTTTTCCCTGATGGATCCCTCGTCCAGGCGCGAGAGGCGGATGATGTCGTCGATGAGCGTTATCAGCCGGCGGGACTCGGCGTAGATCTTCTCCGCCAGGCGCGGCCAGTCCTCGCGCCGGGCAAGGCCGGATACCATCATCTCCGCATAGCCGGAGATGGAGGTGATGGGCGTTTTCAGCTCGTGGGAGACGTTGGCCGTGAATTCCCGGCGCAGCTCCTCCGCGCCCTCTGCGCGCGGCGCGTGTTCGCGTTCGTACATGCCGCCCGCCTCACTTTTCCGCCATGTAGCCGACGCCGCGGACGGTCTTTATCATCGTCCCGGCCGCGCCCAGCTTCAGGCGCAAGGCGCGGATGTGCACGTCCACCGTGCGCGTCTCCTCGCCGCCGGAATAGCCCCAGACGGCGCCCAGCAGCTCCTCGCGGCGCACCACGGCGCCCGCCCGTCGCATCAGGTATTCAAGCAGGTCGAACTCCTTGGCCGTGAGGGATATCTCCCGCCCGGCCAGTTCCACGCGCCGGGCGGCGGGGTCGAGCGTGACGCCGCAGGATGCGAGCGTGCCGCGCTGCTCGCCGCGGCGCAGCTGCGCGCGCACGCGGGCAAGGAACTCCATGATGCCGAAGGGCTTGGCGATGTAGTCGTCCGCCCCCAGGTCGAGCCCGCGCACCTTGTCCATCTCCTCGCCGAGGGCGGACATGATCATCACCGGGATCTGCGCGGTCTCCGCCCGCGAGCGCAGGCGGGAGAGTATCTCCAGCCCGTTCTCCCCCGGCAGCATGATGTCCAGTATCACCAGCTGCGCGCGCGAGGGGTCGAGCGCGGAATAGAACTCCGGCGCCGAGTTGCAGCAGGTTATCTCGAAGCCGGCGGAATCCATGGCGTAGGCCACCAGCTCGCGTATGCTCTTGTCATCCTCCACGACGTATATCACTTTTTGGCGCACCTCCGTGTCAAAAAGGGCGCAGTCTGCGCTGTTTCCAGTATATACTGAGCTTGTGGACTTGTCAAAACCCCGTTTTACGAAAAAATACTTTGATTCGTGGCGAAAAAATTGTATAATGGGACGAGGCAAAGAAAGGCGGCCACGCCATCACCATAGATTTGCGATCGGAGGTAATCTGATGGATCAAAGAGAACTCACAGAAAAATACGTTCCCAACGATGACATCTATCTCTTCAACACCGGCGGCGCGCGCATGGCTTATCTCACCTTTGGCTGCCGCTACATACCCGGCTGCGATATGCACCGCTTCGTGGTATGGGCCCCCAACGCGCGCGAGGTCTCGGTCGTCGGCGACTTCAACGGCTGGGACGGCTCCGCCGATCCCATGTACCGCCGCGAGGACGGCGTCTGGTGCGCCTTCATCCCCGGCGTCAAGCAGGGCGACATCTACAAATACCGCGTCGTGGACCAGGGCGGCAACGCCGTGCTCAAGGCCGACCCCTTCGCCTTCCACGCCGAGACCGGCCCCGCCACGGGCAGCAAGGTCTGGGACATCGAGGGCTGGGATTGGCAGGACGGCAAATTCCTCGCCGCGCGCGCAAAGCGCGACGCGCTGCGCTCGCCGATGTCCATCTATGAGCTGCACCTCGGCTCCTGGCGCGTGAGCGAGGGCGAGACCTTCCCCAACTACCGCACGGTGGCGGACGAGCTGGCGGAATATTGCAGCGGCATGGGCTACACGCATGTGGAGCTGCTGCCCATCACGGAGTACCCCTTCGACGGCTCCTGGGGCTATCAGGTGACGGGCTATTTCGCCCCCACCAGCCGCTACGGCACGCCGCAGGACTTCATGTACTTCGTGGACAGGCTGCACAGCGCCGGCATCGGCGTCATCATCGACTATGTGCCCGCGCATTTCCCGCGCGACGCGCACGGCCTGCGCCTGTTCGACGGCACGCCCTGCTATGAGTGCAGCGAGCGGCGCATGGCCGAGCACCCGGACTGGGGCACGATGATCTTCGACTACGGCAAGCCGCAGGTGCAGAGCTTCCTCGTCTCCTCGGCCATGTTCTTCTTCGACAAATACCACGTGGACGGCATCCGCGTGGACGCCGTCAGCAGCATGCTCTATCTCGATTACGGCCGCCGCGGCGGCGAGTGGACGCCCAATAAGGACGGCGGCAATATCAACTACGGCGCGGTGGACTTCCTGCGCAAGCTCAACCACGCCGTGCTCAGCACCTACCCCGGCGCCGTGACGATCGCCGAGGAGAGCACGGCCTATCCCCTTGTCTCCCGCCCGCCCGAGGCCGGCGGCCTGGGCTTCAGCTTCAAATGGGACATGGGCTTCATGCACGACACGCTCGATTACATGGCCCTCGACCCCTATTTCCGCAGCTACAACCACGACCGCCTGACCTTCTCCATGATGTACGCCTTTTCCGAAAACTTCGTGCTCTCCTTCTCGCACGACGAGGTGGTGCACGGCAAGGCCAGCATGGTGAACAAGATGTGGGGCGACTATGACACCAAGTTCGCCTCGCTGCGCACGCTCTATGGCTATCAGTTCGCGCACCCGGGCAAGAAGCTGATGTTCATGGGCGGCGAATTCGCCCAGTTCATCGAGTGGAACTACAACCAGCAGCTGGACTGGATGCTGCTCGACTATCCCAAGCACCGCGGGATGCTCGAATATGTCCGCGACCTCAACCACCTCTACGCCGCCACCCCCGCGCTCTATAAGATCGACGACTCCTGGGACGGCTTCATGTGGCTGAACGTGGACGACGCCGCGCGCAGCAGCGTGGCTTTCATGCGCCGCGCCCCCCGCTCGCGCTCCTATCTGGTCTGCGCGCTGAATTTCACGCCCGTGCAGTACGACGGCTTCACGATCGGCCTGCCCCGCCGCGGCACGCTCACCGAGCTCATAAATTCCGACGACGTGAAATACGGCGGCTCCGGCGTCCACAACGCCGCGGAGATACGCTCCGCGGACGAGCCCTTCGCCGGGCAGAAATACAGCGCCGCCATCACCCTGCCGGCCATGAGCGCCGTCTGGTTCAAGTTCACCCCCGAGCCGCGGAAAAAGCCCGCTGCCAAGGCCAAGGCCGCGCCTAAAAAACGCAAGAGCGCCAAATGACACGCGAGGGCGCGCATCTTCTGTGAAAGGAATGATCAAGCATTGAAACGTGAGTACCAGCAGCTCCTGCTCGACAAGGGCTGGGAGCGCCTCCCCCGCGTGCTCATAGCCAGCGCCGAGTGCGCCCCCATCTCCAAGACCGGCGGCCTGGCCGACGTTGTCGGCACGCTTCCCAAGAGCCTCGCGGCCCTGGGCCTGGACGCGCGCGTCATCACCCCCTATCACCACTGCGTGAAGGAAAAATACCGCGACCAGGTGGAGCACATGTTCAGCTTCTCCGTGGACCTCGGCTGGCGCAGCCAGTACGTGGGCATCGAAAAGCTGGTGCTCGACGGCGTCACCATCTACCTGGTGGACAACGAGTATTATTTCGGCGACAAGATCTACCGCGGCGGCAGCGCCGAGGGCGAGCAGTACGCCTTTTTCACCCGCGCGGTGCTGGACGCCATCCCCAACCTGGGCTTTTTCCCCGACGTGCTGCACTGCAACGACTGGCACACGGCCATGCTGCCCATGCTGCTGCGCACGCAGTACGGCTACTTTGAGCACGGGCGCATAAAGACGCTGCTGACCATCCACAACATCGCCTACCAGGGCAAGTTCAGCTTTGACTTCTTCCGCGACCTGCTGCGCGTGGAGGACCGCTATTTCACGAGCGAGTTCATGGAGCTGAACGGCTGCGCGGCCTTCCTCAAGGCCGGCTGCGTGTTTGCCGACCGCCTGAACACCGTCAGCCCCAGCTATGCCAATGAGATATGCACCCCCGCCTTCGGCGAGGGGCTGGAGGGCATACTCTCCGCCCGGCGGCACCAGCTGAGCGGCATCATCAACGGCATCGACAAGAAAGTTTTCAACCCCCACTCAGACCCGGCGATATACAAGCGCTATGACAAGGGCCACCTGCGCGGCAAGGCCGCCTGCAAGGACGCCCTGATGCACGACATGGGCCTGGAAGCGGCCGCCGGCGTCCCGCTCGTGGCCATGGTCACGCGCATGACCCGCCAGAAGGGCTTCGACCTGGTGGAGCGTGTGCTGGACGAGATGATGGCATTCGACATCCGCTTTCTGCTGCTGGGCAGCGGCGACGGCGAGTATGAGGGCTTCATGCGCGCGGCGGAGGAGCGTCACCGCGGCCGCGTCTGCTCCTACATCGGCTATAACGACGAGCTCAGCCACCGCATCTACGCCGGCGCCGACATGCTGCTGATGCCCTCGCTCTTCGAGCCCTGCGGCCTCTCGCAGATGATCGCCATGCGCTACGGCACGCTGCCCGTCGTGCGCGAGACGGGCGGGCTGAAGGACAGCGTCGTGCCCTATAACCAGTACACCGGCGAGGGCACCGGTTTCTCCTTCGCCAACTTCAACGCGCACGAGATGAAAGCCACCGTGGAGCGCGCCGTTGGGATCTACCGCGACCAGCACGACGTCTGGGAGAGCCTGATGCGCAACGCCATGAGCGTGGACTTCGGCTTTGAGCGCTCCGCCGACGAGTATGCGCGCCTCTACATCGAGCTGCTTTGAACGCGGGGTGCGACATGTCTGGTAGCAAAGCTGTGACCGTATATTTCGGCGGCGAGGCCCACGAGGTGTGGACGAACGACGGGCTGCAGGTGAACTACACCGGCCGCCTGGGCGTCCTCGCCGTGAACGAGGGCGGGCGCGAGCGCGCCCTGGCCCCCGAGCCCGGCCGGGCCGGGGATGTCAAGGCCGACTACAACGAATCCGCGCGCAGCGCCGAGCTGGCCGCCCGTTTGAACTCCGGCGCGGTGCCCGCGCTCACCGGCGCCTATTTCACCGCCGCCGCGCGCGCCGCGCGCGCCGTTGCCTCCGTGGGCGCGCCCTCCGAGCTCCCCGTGGCGCTGCGAGGCGAGCTCTCCGGCGGGTTGGACGCCGTCATCCTCCCCGAGCTGCTGCGGCTGCTGCTGGACGAGCGCCGCATGGGCTGGGACGATGCCGTGCGCCTGGTCTCCGAGTGTTTCGACCTGCGCATGGCCGGCAGCGGCGGCAGCGTGGCCGTGCCCCTGGGGGCCGTGGCCGCTTTGCAGCCGCGCACGGCCTCGCTCATCCGCGCCGTGAACGACCGGCTCTGCTCGCGCCTGTGGGACGCCTGGCCCGGCGACTGGCGGCGCATCGGCGAGAGCGCCGTCATCCGCGACGAGGAAGTTTACACCGAGACGCTCTGCGCCGCCATGTGCGCGCATATATTCTGCACGAAGGAGAGGCGGGCGGGCTCGCTGCGCTCGATGTACATACTCGCGCCCGCCAGGTTCACTGACATATGATCATTTCCTCACTTCAGCCCCACATCACCCACGACGCGGCCAGCGAGAGCGACCGGCGGCCCATCGGCGCCGTCCGCGCCGGGCAGAGCGTGCGCCTGGGCTTCCGCGACGGCGCCGCCGCCGTGCTGGACGCCGAGCTCGTGCTGAGCGGCGACGGCTTCGAGCGCCGCTACAAGATGGCGCTCACCGGCGGGCGCTGGTACTGCGACCTGGTGCCCTCCACGGAGCCCGCCGCGCTCTGGTACTGCTTCTGCCTGCGCCTGGAAGAGGGCGAGTTCTGGCTCTGCGCCGCCAATGGCGGGCGCTTCGGCCAGCTGCAGAGCTCCCGCGGCTCCGCCTTCCGCCTGACGGTGTACGACGCCGCCTTCGAGACGCCCGCGTGGTTCCGCCGCAGCGTCATGTACCAGATCTTCCCCGACCGCTTCGCGCGCGACACCTCGGACACCGCCCAGCGCGGCATTGAATACCACCGCTCGCGCGGGCGGCAGGTGAAGTACCACGAGGGCTGGAACGAGCCCGTGGACTGGCAGCCCAACAGCGCGGACGGCTTCTACTTCCCGCTGGACTTCTACGGCGGCACGCTGCGCGGCATCGAGAGCCGCCTGCCCTATCTGCAGGCCCTCGGCGTGGGCGTCATCTACCTCAACCCCATTTTCGAAGCGTGCAGCAACCACCGCTACGGCACGGGCGACTACCTGAAAGTGGACCCCGTGCTCGGCACCAACGAGGACTTCGAGCGGCTGTGCAAAAGCGCCGCCAAAAGCGGCATCCGGGTGATGCTGGACGGCGTTTTCTCGCACACGGGCGCGGACAGCGTGTATTTCAACCGCTTCTCCCGCTACGACAGCGCGGGCGCCTATAACGCCGGCGAGAGATCGCCCTATTATTCCTGGTACGACTTCCGCAAATGGCCGGGCGAATACCGCTGCTGGTGGAACTTCCCCGACCTGCCCGAGGTGGACGAGAACGACGCGCGCTGGCGCGAATTCGTCATCTCCGGCGAGGACAGCGTCGTGCGCACCTGGCTGCGCCGCGGCGCTTCCGGCTGGCGGCTGGACGTAGCCGACGAACTGCCGGACGAGGCCCTGGCCCTCATCCGTCGCGCGGCCAAGGACGCCGACCCGGAGGCAGTCATCCTCGGCGAGGTGTGGGAGGACGCCGTGACCAAGACCAGCTATGGCGCGCGGCGCAAATACGCCCTTGGCGAGTCGCTGGACTCGGTGATGAACTACCCCTTCCGCAGCGCCGTGCTGGACTTCCTCACCTTCCGCTCGGACGCCCGCGCCCTGGCCGATTTCCTGCTCGGCCAGCGGCTGAATTACCCCGCGCCGCTCTATTTCTCGCTGATGAACCTGGTCTCCTCGCACGACGTGGACCGCGCGCGCACCGCCCTCGCCACCCGGCTGGACGCCCGCAGCATGACGCGCGAACAGCAGGCCGGCTTCATCATCACAGACGCGCAGGACGAGCGCGGCTGCACCATGCAGCGCCTGGCGGCCGCCATACAGTTCACCATCCCCGGCGTGCCCAGCGTCTATTACGGCGACGAGACGGGCATGAACGGCATGCTCGACCCCTTTGACCGCGCGCCTTTCACCGTCGGCAAGCGCCCGCTGGTGGACTGGTACAGCAAGCTCGCCGAGCTGCGCAACGAGAACGACGCCCTCTCCATAGGGGCGGCGGGCTTCTCCGCGCCGGACGCGGACGTGCTGACCGTGCTGCGTTTCGTCGGCGGAGGGCGGGATGAATTCGGCCTGGAGGCCGAAAACGGCGCCTTCTTCGCCGTCATCAACCGCTCGGCCTATGAAAAGCGCATCGTCGCCGACCTCTGGGCCGGCCACGCCGGCCTCACCGCCGCGGAGGCGGAGGCCCTGCGCGCATACGGCATCACGCGCGCCCGCTGCCTTCTCAGCGGGGACAGCGCAGCCGTCTCCGAGGGCCTGGTGCAGCTGGCGCTGCCGCCCGAGTCGGCGCGCATCTACCGGCTCATGTAAAAACCGTGTCCGCGCTCCCGCAGCCGCGAGGGCGCGGACAGCTTTGGAGAGACAAATAATGAAACAGGACAGACCCTTCCCCGCCGTCACCGTCACCAAAAAAGCCGAGCTCGCGCTGCGCTCCGGCCACCCCTGGGTATACGCCGCCGAGATAACCGCGCGCGAGGGCGATTGCCCCTCCGGCGGCATCGTGGACGTCTTTGCGCCCAAGGGCGCGTGGCTGGGCGCGGGGTTCTACAGCGCGGAGAGCAAGATCGGCGTGCGCGTCCTCTCCGACAACGCCAACGAGCGCTTCGGCCCGGCCTTCTTTGAGCGGCGCGTGAAATACGCCCTCGACTACCGCCGCGCGGTCATGGGCAGGGACTTCGCCTGCTGCCGGCTCATATTCGGGGAGGCGGACGGCCTGCCCGGGCTGACGGTCGACCGCTTTTCAAACCTCCTCTCCGCGCAGGTGCTCTCGCGCGGGACGGACGGGGTGAAGGACGTGATATACTCCGCGCTCCTCGCGCAGCTCGAAGCCATGGGCGAGCGCATAGACGGCATATACGAGCGAAACGAGAGCCCGATACGCGCGCTGGAGGGCCTTGAGCAGTACAAAGGCTGGTACGCCGGTGCGCCGCACCCGGAGAGCGCGCTCACCGAGATCTGCGAGAACGGCGTGCGCTATGCCGTGGACCTTGAAAACGGGCAAAAGACCGGCTTTTTCCTCGACCAGAAATATAACCGCCTGGCCGTGGCGCGTCTGGCGGCGGGGCGGCGGGTGCTCGACTGCTTCACGCACACCGGCTCTTTCGCCCTCAACTGCGCCCGCGCGGGCGCGGAGCACGTGACGGCCGTGGATGCCTCCGAGTCCGCCGTGGCCCTCGCGCGGCAAAACGCCGCCCTCAACGGCCTGGAGGACAAAATGGACTTCCTGGCGGCGGACGTATTCGACCTGCTGCCAAAGCTGACGGAGGAGCGCGCGGACTACGGCCTCGTCATCCTCGACCCGCCGGCCTTCACCAAGAGCCGCCGCACCGTCGCCGGCGCGGAGCGGGGGTATCACGAGATCAACTACCGGGCCATGCGCCTGCTGCCGCGCGGCGGCTACCTGGCCACCTGCTCGTGCAGCCACTTCATGCCCCCCGCCCTCTTTGAAAAGATGCTGCGCTCCGCCGCGAGGGACGCCAACGTGTCCCTCAAGCAGATCGAGGCCCGCCAGCAGGCCCCCGACCACCCCATACTCTGGAACGTACCGGAGACGGAATACCTCAAGTTCTACATCTTCCAGGTGGTATAGGCTTGACTTTCCCGCCGCCGTATTCTAAAATCGTTGTCAAAAGCATACCCCCACAGGTATAGGAGGCAGTATATGAGACAGTGCATGGACGCCGACAACCTCCACCGGCGTTTGAAGAAGATCATCGGGCAGGTGCAGGCCATCGACCGCATGGTGGACGAGGACGTGCCCTGCGAGGACATCCTGGCGCAGATAAACGCCGCCAAGTCCGCGCTGCACCGCGCGGGCCAGGTGGTGCTCGAAGGGCATATCAAGCACTGCGTGCGCGACGGCATCGAGCACGGCGACGCCGACCAGACGATAGCGAACTTCACCAAGGCCGTGGAGCGCTTCGCCAACATGACCTGAGCGGCCAACGGCCGCTGGTATCTGCGCTGCGCGCCTCATTGACGGAAACGTTCCGATAGACCGTGCCGCAGGCAGATGCCACCAGGCGCAGCCTGGCTTCGCTTACGCTCGCGCCGCTGAGTTGCAGCAAGCCCCTTGCCTCCCCTGCGCGGCAGGGGAGGCTTTTACGCCGCGTAGAGCGAAAGCCGAGGAGCGAGAGCTCCTCGGCTTTCCTACTTATAAGTTTCCGCAAACCTGCCGTAGACCAGGGCACAGCCCTCTGCCTCCAGGCGCAGCCTGGTCAGGTGCCGAGGTAGGCGGCCTGCACGGCTTCGTTTTTCAGCAGCTCCTCGCCGGTGCCGGTGAGGGTGATACGGCCCGTCTCCAGGACGCAGCCGGTGTCCGCCGTTTGCAGGGCCATGTTGGCGTTCTGCTCGATGAGGAGGATGGTGGTGCCGCGCTCGTGTATCTCCTTGATGATGTCGAAGATGCCGCGGACGATGATGGGCGCGAGGCCCAGGCTGGGCTCGTCCATCATGATGAGCTTGGGGCGGCTCATGAGCGCGCGGCCCACGGCCAGCATCTGCTGCTCGCCGCCGGAGAGCGTACCGCCCGCCTGCCAGGAGCGCTCCTTCAGGCGCGGGAACAGGCTGTAGACCCACTCGAGGTCCTCTTTCAGGTCGTCGTGGCGCAGATAGGCGCCGATCTTGAGGTTTTCCAGCACGGTGAGGTCGGCAAAGATGCGCCGCCCTTCCGGCACCAGGGTGACGCCGTGCTTGACGATGCTCGTGGGGTCGGCGCCGGTGATGTTCTCGCCCTCGAAGGTGATGGAGCCGCCGGAGGGCTTCACCAGCCCGGCGATGGCGCGCAGCGTGGAGCTCTTGCCCGCGCCGTTGGCGCCGATGAGCGTGACGATCTCGCCGCGCCGGACGTCGAAGGAGATGCCCTTGACGGCCTCGATGCCGCCGTAGCTCACTTTCAGGTCCTTGATGCTCAGTATGACGTCGCTCATTCTACCACCCCCAGGTATGCGTCGATGACGCGCTTGTCGGCCTTGACCACCTCGGGCGTGCCGGAGGAGATGAGCTTGCCGAAGTCGATGACGTAAATGCGGTCGGAAAACTGCATGACGAGGTCCATGTGGTGCTCTATCATGAGTATGGTCAGGTCGTGGT
>DVOV01000043.1 GCA_018713375.1 Candidatus Scatomorpha stercorigallinarum
TGGCTGGCTGAAAACATCAAGGAGTGCGGCGCCGCCGCCGGCATCCAGATCGAGCACTGCGGCCGCCAGAAGTTCCTGGGCACACAGCCCATGTGCGCGCCGAGCGCCATCCCCTGGCCGAAGTTGTGGGATCAGTACGGCTTGCAGGCCGTGCCCCACGTGCTGACCATCGAGGAGATCCAGGACATAGTCCACGCCTTCGGCGACGCGGCCTGGCGCGCGAAGGTCGCCGGCTTCGACCTCGTCGAGATCCACGGCGCACACGGCTATCTGCTGACGAACTTCTTCTCCCCCACTACGAACCACCGCACCGACCTCTACGGCGGCACGCTTGAGAACCGCATGCGCATCTACATCGAGATAGCGCGCGACGTGCGCAAGAAGGTCGGCCCCGACTTCCCCGTCACCATCCGCCTGAGCGGCACGGACTACGAGCCCGACGGCTTCCCGATAGAGGACACGCTCGTGCTCGCCAAGGCGCTCGAGAACGAGGGCATCGACGCCTTCCACATCTCCGGCGGCGACCACCACACCATGATACACCAGACCTCCCCGATGGCTATGGACCATGGGCACAACGTCTGGGCGGCCGAGGCCATCAAGAAGGTCGTCTCCGTCCCGGTCATCGCCTCCGGCTCCATCAACACGCCGGAGCTCGCCGAGGAGGTCATCGCCTCCGGCAAGGGCGACTTCGTCGGGCTGGGGCGCCCGCTCTGGGCGGATCCCGAGTGGCCTAAGAAGGCCGAGGCCGACCACCCCGAGGACATCCGTCCCTGCATCCGCTGCAACGAGGGCTGCCTCGAGCGCACCTTCTACTGCTACAAGGCCGTCAGCTGCGCGCTCAACCCGCAGATCAGCCGCGAGGGCGAGCTGGAGATCACCCCCGCCGCGGTGAAAAAGAACATCGCCGTCGTGGGCGGCGGCCCCGCCGGCCTCGAGGCCGCGCGCGTCCTCTCCCTGCGCGGGCACTCCGTCACCGTCTTTGAGAAGGGCGAGCTCGGCGGGCAGCTCAACGAGGCCTCCGTCCCCGAGTTCAAGGCCGACATCCGCGGCCTGAAGGACTACCTCATCACCGCCGTGAACAAGCAGGGCGTCAACATCGTCCGCCGCGAGGCGACAGCCGACGACCTGAACGGCTACGACGCCGTCATCTGCGCCACGGGCAGCAAGCCCAAGGCCTGCCACCTGCCCGGCGCCGAGCACGCCGTGGACGCCGCCGACGTCCTCAACGGCAAGGTCAAGGTCGGCAACAAGGTCGTAATGCTCGGCGTCGGACTCGTAGGCAGCGAGACCGCGCTCTGGCTGGCCGAGAACGGCCACGACGTGACGCTCGTCGGCCGCGGCCCGCAGATAATGAAGGGCGTAGCCTCCACTGACGCCCTGGCCTACAGCGAGCGCATCGCCAAGGCCGGCATGACCGTCTGCACCAACACCACCCCGCTCGAGATAGTCGACGGCGGCGTGATGGTCAAATTCAAGGGCAAGGTCCGCAAGATCGAGGCCGATACCGTCGTCTACGCCTTCGGCGCCGCGGCGCAGCACGCGCTCTATGACGAGCTCAAGGGCTCCGGCAAGGAGGTCTACCTCGTCGGCGACGCGAAAGGCCCGGCGAAGATCATGGACGCCATCTACACCGCGTACAAGCTTTCCATCAAGCTTTAAACATCACCTCTCGAGAGCGCGTAAGCGCGGAAAAGCCCCGGGCGACCGGGGCTTTTTTCCGTGCGGGCGCGCAAAAAGCCCGGGCGGGCCGAATTTTCGGCCGCCCGGGCCAAATTTACGCTTTGGCGAAGTATTCGCGGGTGGTCTCCGCGTCACGAAGTATCTGCGCCTTCAGCTCGTCGACGCCGCTGAATTTGCGCTCGTCGCGGATGAAGTGGTGGAATTCTACGCGGACGGTGTGGTCGTAGAGGTCGCCGTCGAAGTCGAGAATGTAGCTCTCGACGCTCACGCGGTCGCTGCCCGAGACGGTCGGGCGCACTCCGACGTTCGTGACCGCCATGTGCTCCGCGCCGTCGTCGAGGAAGACCTTCGCGGCGTAGACGCCGTGCCGCGGGACGAGCACGCCCTCGGCGAAGCGCATATTGATGGTAGGAGTGCCGAGCTTGCCGCCGAGCTGGAAGCCGTAATGCACGGTGTCCACGAGGCAGTGCGGGTGGCCGAGCAGCCGGTTGGCCTCCTCCATGTCGCCATCGGCGATCAGCTTACGTAAGTATGTCCCTCGTCGGCGGCCAAAACTACGACGAAACAGCAGACCCGATATATCTGGAGGAGACCTACCCCATGCTCATCAGCCCAAGTGGCACAGAGCTGCTGATAGCCGAAGGTGAAAACGGCATATGCCTGCCGTTCATGTCCCAGAGCACAGCAGCCTGCACACTTACGCTGATCGAAGGATAATGTGCAAACCTGCAAATATAAATCAACCCCCAAAATGAAAATTTCCGTAACCACCGCAAAAACGGCATGGCAAAGCAGGACGGCGAAAATTCTCGCCGTCCTGAGCGTTTATCTCAGGCCCTTACGCCGCAGTGAGACACTCTTTCACGCGGGCGTAGTATATCCGAAGAAACTTTGCAGCCCCGGCAACCATATAGACGTAGTAGTGCTTCCCCTCGGCGCGCTTCCTGTCCATAAAAGCATAAATTGGATTGTTAGGATTTTTGTGCCTCAAGATGGCCGTACATACCTGAAACAGGGCAGAGCGCAAATGTGGCGACCCACGCTTTGAAACGTGTCGGCTCTTCGAGTCGAACGTACCAGACTGAAACGGGGGCGCATCAACGCCAGCGAAAGCCACCAGCGCTCCTTTGTGCGTAAACCGTCTCACATCGCCAATCTCAGCCATTATCTGCGGCCCTGTGATTGGCCCGGCGCCCTGCATATCCATTACGACGTCGAACTCAGGCAGCAGCGAAGCAAGCCTGTACATCTCGCCCCTGAGCGCTTCTGCGGCCTCGTACACGGCGTTCAAGCTGTCTACTGCTTGCGTTATGAGCAGCTTTGTGCTATCGTTCTTCTTGAACGTGGCGACGGATTCCCGGGCGTGCCGGTATATTCTCTCGGCATCTACCTGGCTGTAATGGTATCCGGTTCTCTTGCACCACTTGCGGAAGGATTCAGAGAACGATTGGATGGAAACTGCCGCCACGTTGTCTTTATGCCAGAAACGCCGCACGAAATCTACCCACTTGTAGTGTCCTTTAGCGTTGCGGTAACTGGTAGGAAAGAAATTGTTGGCTCCGGGGAAGGTCTGATCGAGGATGGAGATAAGTGAATTCCTCAGGGATTTGGCTGTCTTAAT